>CAZUYG010000055.1:0-10129 GCA_964624265.1 uncultured Candidatus Odyssella sp. | reverse complement strand
ATCAGCAGTTTCGGTTCGGCGTCGCCGAGGATGTAGCCGATTTCGTCGCCGGCGAGCCGCCAATTGATGGCGCACAGAATCGCGCCGATCTTGGCGGCGCCGTAGTAGAGCGCCACGTACTCGGCGCCGTTGCGCATCAGCGCGGCCACGCGGTCCCCGGGCCCGACTCCGCGCGCCCGCAATGCATGCGCGGCCCGGCAGGCCTCGGCATCGAGTTCGCCGAACGAGAGCCGCCGGGTGCCGGCGATCAGGGCCGGGCGTGCACCATCGAGCAAGGCCCGTTTCGCGAGCATGCGCCCGAGATTGATGTCCATCGGCGGCACCCTAGCGCCGGAACGGACCGTCGCGCGCTTCGAGAAAGGCGCGCATGCCCTGCTTCACGAGGATATCGAGCAGGCGCTTCTGGTCGGGCGTGTTGGCGCCGATCACCAGCGTATCGGCCAGGGCGTGCTGGCGAATCGCCGACGAGGCGCCCATGAGGTCGTAGGCGGCGCGCAGGCTGCGTTTCTTCATCTGGAGCGCGTAAGGAGGCACTTTCGCCAGCCGCTCGGCCAGCGCGCGCGCCGCGGACATCAGATCCGCCGCCTTCACGACCCGGTTCACGATGCCGAGCCGCAACATCTCGGCCGCGTCCACGAGGTCGCCGGTGTAGTAGATCTCGTGCACCGCGCGGCTGTGCGTCAGGAACGGCAGCATCAGGAACGGCGACAGCGCGCCGTGGCGGATTTCCGGCTCGCCGAGCCGCGCGTGGTCCGCCGCGATCGCGAGATCGCAGGCCAGCGCCATGCCGGAGCCGGTGCCGACCGCATAGCCGTTGATGGCCGCAATGACCGGCTGGCGCTGATGCCATATCTTGAAGAACAGCTCGAGATTGGACCGCACGAGGGATTCGAGCTTGTCGAGCGGCGTGTCTTCGATCTCCTCGAGGTCCCATCCGGTGCAAAACGCGCGCTCGCCCGCGCCGGTGAGAACGATCGCGCGCACGGCATCGTCGGACGCGAGCAGATCGAACGCGCGGACGATTTCGCGATCCGTGATCGTCATGCGGAGCGCGTTGAGCCGGTCCGGACGGTTGATCCGGATCTCGGCGACGGGTCCGCGGATCTCGACGATCAAGTCCTCATAGCTGTGCATGATCTGCCCAATTCTTCGGCTTCGCCGCCCGGCGCAATCGCGCGGCGCCGCTCTTTCACTTGAAGCTACCTTGCGCTATGGTTTGAAATTAGCACGCGGGCGCGATCGCCGCCAACGAATTGGCTTTCGCTTTCGCGGAGCAGCAGGAGGGAGAACACTATGCAGAAATTCGCCGTCGCAGCGGCCGCTGCGGTGCTTTCGCTTGGGAGCGCCGCCGCGCGGGCCGAAACCGTCACCGTCAAGCTCGAGACCTACGCCGGTCCCCGTCACGCCATGAACACGCATGGCTGGCCGGAATGGATCAAGGCCGCCGAGGCGGCGGCGCCGGGCATGTTCAAGTTCGACATGTCGTATCCGCCGATCGATCCGCGGGCGCTGTACGACCGCGTGCGCAACGGCATCGCCGACATGGCCTGGATCACGCACGGCTACACCACCGGGCGCTTCGTGCTGCCGGAAATCGTCGAACTGCCGAACGTCGACGGCGACGGGCGGACGATGTCGCGCGCGCTGTGGCGCATTCACGCCAAGCATTTCGCCAAGCTCGGCGAGTACAAGGGCGTCGAGGCCCTCACCGTGTTCACGCACGGGCCGGGCATGATCCATTCGCGCAAGCCGATCGCCAGCCTCAAGGATTTCGAGGGCCTGAAGGTCCGCACCGGCGGCGGCGTGCAGTCGGAGATCGCGAAGCGGCTCGGCATCGTCGCGGTGTCGGCGCCGGCCACCAAGGCGCACGAGATTCTGAGCCAGGGCGTCGCCGACGGCGTGTTCTTCTCGCTCGAGACCATCACCAGCTTCAAGCTCGGCGACGTCGTCAAGTATCACTATTCGGTGCCCGGCGGCCTCTACACGGCGAGTTTCGCCGTGGTGATGAACAAGGCGAAATTCGACAGCCTCAGCGCGGCCCACAAGGCGGCACTGGCGAAGGTCGGCGGCGAGTTCATGGCGGCCCACATGGGCAAGACCTGGGACGATGCCGACAAGGTCAGCGCCGCCGCGCTCGCGGAGTCGAAGAACACGGTCGGACCGCTCGCGCCGGCGCTTGCCTCGGAGCTGCAGAAGAAGCTGGCCGACATCGAGATCGGCTGGATCGCGCGGGCCAAAGAGGCCGGCCTTGCCGACCCCGCCGCGGTACTCAAGGAGCTGCGCGCGGAGATCGCGAAGATCAAGTCGGGCGGCTGAACGGATGGCCGCTGCGACCGGAACCGGCGCATCGCGGACCGGCGCGGGCGCGCGCGAAGGGCTGAGTTCCTTCGCCGCGCTCGTGCTGGCCGCCGTGATGATGGTGTCGGTCGTCGACGTGATCGGCCGTTATGTGTTCAACCGGCCGCTGCCGGGAAGTTCGGAGATCACCGAAATCCTGATGGCGATCCTGATCTATGCGGGCATGCCGTTGGTGGGACTGCGCCGCGCGCACATCGCCGTCGACCTGCTCGATCCGGTGACGCCGCGAAGGCTCGAGCGCATCCGCGACGCCATCGTCGGCATGATATCCTGCTTCGTCATCGCGCTCATTGCCTGGCGCCTGTGGGCTTACGCCGACCAGATCCGCGCGTCGAAGGACGTGACGGAATACCTGAAGCTGCCCCTGGCCCCGGTCGCCTATGCGATGAGCGTGCTCGCGGGAATCGCCGCGGTCGTCGAGCTATACCGCACGATACGCCCGGCGGCGCTCGCGCCGCCGGCGACGACCTGAAAATTTGCCGAGACTGACGAACGATGGCTGAAGCGCTGATCGCATTCGCGGTGATGCTGGCGCTGACGTTCCTGCGCGTGCCGATCGCGTTTTCGATGGCGCTCGTGGGCGCCGGCGGATTTGCGCTTCTGCGCGGCATCGACCCGGCCCTCGCGCTGGTGGGACAGGTTTCGCGCGACACGGTGATGACCGCGGACCTGTCGGTGGTGCCGCTGTTCGTCCTGATGGGCAATTTCGTCAGCCAGGCGCGGCTTTCGGAGGGCCTCTACGCCGCGTCGCACGCGTTCCTCGGCCATCGCCGCGGCGGCCTGGCGATGGCCACCGTCGTCGCGTGCGGCGGGTTCAGCTCGATTTGCGGATCGAGCATCGCGACCGCGGCGACGATGGCGAAAGTGGCGATGCCGTCGATGCGCAAGTTCGGCTACGACCCGGGCTTCGCGGCCGGTTCGATCGCGGCGGGCGGCACGCTCGGCATTCTCATCCCGCCGAGCGTCGTTTTCGTCTTCTACGGACTGATGACCGGCACGAGCGTCAGCAAGCTGTTCGCGGCCGGTATCGTGCCGGGAATCATCGGCATCTTTCTCTACGTTGCGGCGGTGCAGATCACGATCCGCATCCGCCCCGCGCTCGGCCCGCCGGCAGAACGCACGCCCTGGCCCGAGCGCTGGCGCGCGCTTTCGGGGGTTCTCGGCGTCCTCGCGCTGTTCGTCGTCGTCATCGGCGGCATCTACCTCGGCGTCTTCACGCCCACCGAAGCGGCCGGAATCGGCGCCTTCGGCGGCTTCCTGTTCGCCGTCGCGAAGCGCAGCCTCACCTTCGCGACGCTGCGCGAGACGCTGGTCGAAACCGCCGTCACGTCGACGATCCTGTTCACGGTGCTGATCGGCGCGCTGCTGTTCGCGAATCTCGTCAACGCCTTGGGGCTGCCGGCGGCGCTTCAGAAGGCGGTCCAGGATTCCGGCCTCGGGCCGCTGGGCGTCATCGCCCTCATTCTCGCGATCTACATCGTCCTCGGCTGCGTGCTCGAGAGCATGTCGATGATCATTCTCACGATCCCGGTATTCGTGCCGCTCGTCGACTCGCTCGGCTTCAATCTGATCTGGTTCGGCGTCATCGTCGTCGTGGTGACCGAAATCGCGCTGATCACCCCACCGGTGGGAATGAACGTGTTCGTCTTGCGAAGCCTGTTGCGGGACGTATCGACGGGCCGGATCTTCGCCGGCGTCATGCCGTTCATCGCCGCCGATGTCGTGCGGCTGGCGGTGCTCGTGCTGTTTCCGGCGATCTCGCTGTTCCTGCCGTCTTTCGTCAGGAACTGACGCCGGTCACGCCGAAGCCGCGCGCGCCGCCATGGCCTTGCGGTAGGCGTGATTGGCATCGAAGCGCCCGGTGAGATAGTCGCCCCAGGTCGTGCGCGGATAGCGCGGCGGATTGCCCGGGCCCTGGCACGTGGGGAGACACTCAACCACCGTGTCGAAATCCGGATCGAAGAAGAACGCCATCGAATAGCGGTCGCGGGCTTTGGGATTGAGCACGCGGTGCTGCGTCGAGAGGAACCGGTCGTTGGTCCAGCGCATCAGCATGTCGCCGACGTTGACGACCGCCGCGCCCGGCATCCGCGGCGCGTCGATCCAGCGCCCGTCGCGGCGCTGCACCTGCAGCCCGCCGGCATCGTCTTGCGTCACGATGGTGATGAATCCGAAATCGCTGTGCGGCGCGGCGCCATAGAGATCGTCCGGCCGCGGCTCCGGCGCCGGCGGATAATGCAAGGCGCGAATGAACGCCATCGGCCGCGTGAAGCAGCCGCGGAACGTTCCCTCAGGCAGATCGAGCGCCGCTTCGAGCAGATCGACGAGGAGGAGCCCGAGCTTGGTGGCCTCCGCATAATAGGCGTCGAGCGCCGGCCGCAGCGAAGCCGGCCCGGCCGGCCACTGGTTCGGACCGTGCAGCGGCTTCCCGATGAGCACGTCGGGATCGTCGGCGGCGAGATCGCTGCCGACCAGGAACGACTCGCTGAGGTTCGGCCGCTTCGCCTCGACGCGGTGCTGATCGCCCATCGGCATGTAGCCGCGGTGCGCGGCGCTGATCTTCACCCGAAGCTTCTCGGCGTCGGGCAGCGCGAAAAACTGCCGCGTCGCCGCGAGACCGCGGTCGACCGCGGCGTCGTCGAGCCCGTGATTGACGATGCCGAAGAAGCCGATCGCCTCGAGCGCTTCGCGAATCGCGCGCGCCGTCGCCGCCTTGGCGCCGGCGCGGCCCGCGCGGAACGGCTCCAAATCGATGATCGGAATGTCGCCCGCCTGGCGAATGATCGCGTCCATTCGGCTCCCCGCGGCTGCGCGCGTGACGCTGCGCGTGTTTCAAATTCAATCACGAGGAAACACTGCTTGACACGCCTGCGTCAACTCCGAATGATATTGCGCGGGCGGTTGGCCACTATCGACGGCGGCGGGCGTGCATGACCAATAAGGACGGAGCATTCGCCCGCGATCAGCTGCGCGATCTCGGGCGCCAAATCCGGCTGCTGCGCGACCGGCGCGGCGTCTCGCTGAATCAGCTCGCCAGCCAGAGCGGCGTCAGCGTGACCGGCATCCGCAACATCGAGCTGGGCCGCGCCAATCCCGGCCTGCTGACCGTGGTGGCGATCATCGACGTTCTCGGCGTCTCGCTCGACGAAATCGTCGGGCTCGCGCGGCGCGCGGGCAAGGCGGTGACGGTCTCGCGTGCGCCCTCCTCGCGCACCGCGCCGCTGCAGCGCCACGTCAGCGAGCTCTATCAGCCGAGAATGCGCGGGCGCGTCGTCACCCTGCCGGCGGGCACCGACATGCTGCCGTCGCGCAGGGCCGATGCGGGCTCGCATTTCGTGTACGTGCTCGACGGCAGGATTCGCGTGGCGATGCACGACGGCGGCAGCTACGAGCTCGGCGCCGGCGATTCGATCCACGTCGCGGATCTTCCGCCGCGCACCTTCGCCAACAAGGGCCGCCGCGCGGCCCGCCTGCTCTGGGTGAAAGACGGCCGGTCCGAGAACGATCTCGACGGCGCGCTGGAACGAGGACGCTGACCGGGATGAACGGAAAGACCCGCCGCTATATCGTCGCCACCGATGTCGGCGGAACGTGCACCGACACGATCGTGTTCGCCGAGGGCGAGCCCGTCCGCATCGGCAAGGCGCTTTCGACTCCGCCGAATTTCGGCGAGGGCGTGATCAATTCGGTCCGCTCGTGCGCGAAGACCATGGGCATCGGCATCGAGGAGCTGTTCGCGCAGACGCAGCTTTTCGTGCATGGGTCCACGGTCGTCGACAACACCGTGCTGACGCGCGACGGCGCCGTGACCGGCCTCGTCACCACCGCCGGCTTCGAGGACACGCTGCTCGTGACCCGCGGCGCTTACGGCCGCTGGGCCGGGCTGCCCGAGGACGAGATCAAGCATCCGGTCCAGACCGAGCGTGCGGCCCCGCTCGTGCCGCCGGACCGCATTTGCGGCGTGGCCGAGCGCATGGACTACAAGGGCGCGGTGGTTCGCGACCTCGACGAGGCCGCGACCGAGAAAGCGCTCCGCTACCTGATCGAGAAGAAAGGCGTCGAAGCGATCGCGGTGTGCTTCCTCTGGTCGGTGTTCAATCCGGCCCACGAGCGCCGCGTGCGCGACATTCTGAAGCGAATCGATCCGGCCGTGTTCGCGACGCTTTCGAGCGAGATCGCGCCGGTGCCGGGCGAATACGAGCGGACGTCGACGGCGGTCATCAACGCCTATGCCGGCCGCATCACGCAGAGCTATCTCAACGGGCTCGAAGCGCTGCTGTCCGGCGCCGGCTATTCCGGCCCCGTGATGATCATGCAGGGATATGGCGGCCTGCTGCCGGCGCGCGAGGCGGCGGAACGCGCCGTCGGGCTGATCGAATGCGGCCCCGCGGCCGGCGTGATCGGCGCGAAATTCCTGGGCGAGATCATGGGCGACCAGGACATCATCGCCGCCGACATGGGCGGAACGACCTTCAAGGTCGGCGTCATCCAGGACGGCCAGATCGAATACGCGCGCGAGCCGATGGTCGACCGCTTCCACTACGTCGCGCCGAAGATCGAGGTGGTTTCGATCGGGGCCGGCGGGGGCAGCATCGTCTCCCTCGACCCCGAAACGAAAGTGCCGCTCGTCGGGCCGCGCAGCGCGGGCGCCCGCCCCGGACCGGTCTGCTATGGCCAGGGCGGCACCGAGCCGACTCTGACCGACGTGCTGCTGCTGATCGGCTACATGGACCCCGGCACGTTTCTCGGCGGCTCGATCAAGCTCGACGTCGAGAATGCGCGCCGCGTCTTCAAGAGCCGGATTGCGGATCCGCTCGGCATGCCGGTGGAGGAAGCTGCTTTCGGAATCTACCGCGTGGCCTGCGCGCAGATCACCGACCTCATCCACGAGATCACCGTCGAGCGCGGCCTCGATCCGCGCGATTTCGTCCTGCACGCGTTCGGCGGCTCCTGCGGCCTGCTGTGCGGCGTGTTCGGCCAGGAGCTCAGCGTGCGCCGCGTCGTGGTTCCCTACACCGCCTCGGTGAACTGCGCGTTCGGCCTCGTGGCCGCCGATATCGTGCACGAATACTCGTTCACGCAGGTGCTGCCCGCGCCGGCGCCGGCGGAGGAGATCAACCGCATCTACGCGCCGATGATCGAGCGCGCCAAGCGCGAATTGGCCAGCGAAGGCTTCGGCCCCGACCGCATCCGGCTCAACTGGTCGGTGGATTTCCGCTATTCGCGGCAGGTGCACGAAGTGACGACGCCGGTGCGCGCGGCAACGCCGCTCGACGACGCCGGCATGAAGCGGCTGATGGACGATTTCGAGCAGCTCTACGAGCGCAAATACGGCCGCGGCTCGGCCTATCGCGACGCCGGCATGGAGATGACGTCGTTCCGGCTGTCGGCGCGCGGCCTCATGGCCCGGCCGAGCATCGAGAAGGCGCAGCTCGGCCCGGCTTCGCCCGACCACGCGCGCATGGGCAAGCGCAAGGTCTTCGTCGAAGCCGCCAACGGCATGGCGGAGGCCGAAATCTACGACTTCACCAGGCTCGCGCCGGGCAACGCCATACGCGGCCCGGCGGTCATCCACACGCCGATCACGACCATCGTCCTGCAGGCCGGCCAGACCGGACGGATGGATGCCTACCGCAATATCGTGATTGAATTCTGAGGCAGAGGCTCCGCATGGACCCGATCACCTTCTCGATCATCCGCCACCGGCTGTTCCGCGTCGTCGACGAGGCGGTGATCACGCTGAAACACGTTTCGGGCAGCGCGATCACGAACGAGGGCCATGATCTCATGGTCTCGCTCTATCGCGCCGACGGCTCGCTGCTGATGGGCGGCGTCGGCTTCCTGCATCATCTGACCAGCGCCGCCGAGGCCTGCAAGGCGATCATCCGCCGCTTCAAGGGCCAGATCAACGAGGGCGACGTCTATCTGCTGAACGACCCCTACACCGCGGCGCTGCATACCTCCGACATCTACCTCGTGGCCCCGATCCATTTCGACGGGAAGCTCGTGGCGTGGAGCGCGTGCTTCGTCCACGTCTACGACATCGGCGCGATGAACCCCGGCGGCTTCAGCCCGGAATCGCAGGACATCTTCACCGAGGGGATCAGTTCGCCCGGGCTGAAGCTGGTGGACCGCGGCGAGCTGCGCCAGGACGTGCTCGATACGCTGCTCAACATGGTGCGGTCGCCGGAGATGGTGACGCTCGACATCCGGTCGATGATCGCGTGCAACAACGTGGCCGCCGACCGCATGCAGGCGCTGATCCGGAAATACGGCCACGCGACCGTCGACGAGGCGTGCGCGACGCTCATCGAGCAGTCCGAGAAGCTGCTGCGGGCGCGGCTGGCCGAGCTGCCCGACGGCCAGTGGCAGTCGCGCCAATACATGGACGTCAAGGGCGAGACCGCGAAGGTCTGCCTGACGATGACCAAGGCCGGCGACACGCTGACCTTCGATTTCACCGGCTCGAGCCCGCAATCGAAATACGCGCTCAACTGCACGAAATGGGCTTCGCTCGGCGGCCTGTTCGCTCCGCTGTTCCCGCTGCTCTGCTACGACATCACCTGGAACGAAGGCGTCATCCGGCCGATCACGATGATCGCGCCCGAAGGCTCGATCGTGAACTGCACGCGACCCGCGCCGGTCTCCGTCGCGACGGTCGGCGCCATCCAGTCGGTGAACAACGCCGCCTGCGCCACCATCGGCAAGATGCTGGCGGCGAGCGAGAAATACCGCCGCGAGGCGACCGCGGTGTGGCACGCCAACCACTTCGCCGTGTTCATGTTCGGGCGGAACCAGCGCGGCGGACAGGCGATCGGGATTCTCACCGAGACCTTCGCCGGCGCCGGCGGCGCGCGCACCTTCGCCGACGGCGTGGACGTGGGCGGCGAAATTCCGAATCCGATCTCGCGCATGGCCAACGTCGAGACGATGGAGAGCATCTTCCCGCTCCGCTACCTGTTCCGCCGACGCCTGATCGATTCCGGCGGACCGGGCAAGTTCCGCGGCGGGCTCGGCATGGAGATCGCCCTGATGCCGCACGATGCGCCCGACGGCGGGCTGCACTACGTCGTCTCGGGCAAGGGCGCCAAATATTCGATGAGCGAAGGTCTCGGCGGCGGCTATCCCGGCGCGCCCAACCGCTATGTCTGGGTGCACAACGACGAGGCCGGCGAACGCAACGCCGATCCCTCCCTGGCGCTGTCGCTCGAGGACATGCCGGGCCGCGGCGAAGACATTTCGTGGGGCGTCTTCCCGCTCATGGGCAAGGACGCGCTGTATGTCGCCTGGAACGGCGGCGGCGGCTTCGGCGATCCGCTCGAGCGCGATCCCGAACAGGTTCGCACCGACGTGGAGAGCCGGTTCGTCACGCGCGACGCGGCGCGGCAGGTTTACGGCGTCGTGACCGATGCCGGCGGCGCGGTCGATCTCGCCGCGACGAAGCGATTGCGCGCGGAGCTGCGCGGCGCGCGCATGGACCGGAGGGCGGCGGAATGAACCGGCCGATCGCCGCCAACCTCGAGATTCGCGCCACCGGCGACGGCGAGCGCATCGCCTGCCGCAGCTGCGGTCATGCGCTGGCGCCGGCCGGACAGCCCTGGAAGCGCCACGCGGTGCTGCGCGAAGTGTCGATGAACGGCGCCGGCGGCAAAGCCTATACGGGCGCCCGCGACGCGCTGCTGCGCGAGCTCGGCCGCCCCGGCTGCGGCGTGCCGTGCAGGCGCACGGCCGCGCCGGCGGGGCTGGGGGCGACCTTGCCGGCTGCGTCGTG
>CAZUYG010000054.1:0-10259 GCA_964624265.1 uncultured Candidatus Odyssella sp. | reverse complement strand
TGTTCTCCGACGGCTCGTTCGTCTACGTGCCGAAGGGCGTGCGCTGCCCGATGGAGCTCTCCACCTATTTCCGCATCAATGCGTCGGAAACCGGGCAGTTCGAGCGCACGCTGATCATCGCCGACGCCGGCTCCTATGTGAGCTATCTCGAGGGCTGCACCGCGCCGATGCGCGACGAGAACCAGCTCCACGCCGCCGTGGTCGAGCTGATCGCGCTCGACGATGCCGAGATCAAATATTCGACCGTGCAGAACTGGTATCCCGGCGACGAAAACGGGAAGGGCGGCATCTACAATTTCGTCACCAAGCGCGGCGCCTGCCGCGGCCGCAATTCCAAGATCTCGTGGACGCAGGTCGAGACCGGCTCGGCGATCACCTGGAAATATCCCTCGTGCATCCTGCAGGGCGACAATTCGCAGGGCGAGTTCTATTCGGTCGCGATCACCAACAACTACCAGCAGGCCGACACCGGCACGAAGATGATCCATCTGGGCAAGAACACGCGCTCGCGGATCATCTCGAAGGGCATCTCGGCCGGCCACGCGCAGAACACCTATCGCGGCCTCGTCCGCGTCGGCCCGCGCGCCGAGGGCGCGCGCAATTACACACAGTGCGATTCGCTGCTGATCGGCGACAAGTGCGGGGCTCACACCGTGCCCTACATCGAGAGCAAGAACCGCTCGGCGCGCGTCGAGCACGAGGCGACGACCTCGAAGATCAGCGAAGACCAGCTCTTCTACTGCCGCCAGCGCGGCCTTTCGGAAGAAGACGCGGTGAGCCTCATCGTCAACGGCTTCTGCAAGGACGTGCTGCAGGAGCTGCCGATGGAATTCGCCGTCGAGGCGCAGAAGCTCGTGGCGATCAGCCTGGAAGGAAGCGTGGGGTAGGAACGGACGACATGCTCGAAATCAAGGACCTTCACGCGACCGTCGACGGCAAGGAAATCCTGCGCGGCCTCTCGCTCTCCATCAAGGCGGGGGAGGTGCACGCGATCATGGGGCCGAACGGATCGGGCAAAAGCACGCTCTCCTATGTCCTCGCCGGCCGCGACGGCTATGCGGTGACGAAAGGCGAGGTGCTCTACAAGGGCAAGAACCTGCTCGAGATGGAGCCGGAAGTGCGCGCCGCCGAGGGCGTGTTCCTCGCGTTCCAGTATCCGGTCGAGATTCCCGGCGTTTCCAACACCACGTTCCTGAAGCACGCGCTCAATTCCGTGCGCAAGCACCGCGGCGAGAGCGAGCTCGACGCGATGCAGTTCCTGAAGCTGCTGCGCGAGACGATGAAGAAGCTCGGCATGTCGGAAGAGATGCTGAAGCGCGCGGTGAACGTCGGCTTCTCGGGCGGCGAGAAGAAGCGCAACGAGATCCTGCAGATGGCGCTGTTGAAGCCCGCCTTCGCGGTGCTCGACGAGACCGACAGCGGCCTCGACATCGACGCGCTCAAGGTCGTGTCCGACGGCGTGAATGCGCTGCGCGCGCCCGACCGCGCGATGCTGCTGATCACGCATTATCAGCGCCTGCTCGACTACATCGTGCCGGACTACGTCCATGTGCTGGCCAAGGGCCGCATCGTGCGCTCGGGCGACAAGTCGCTGGCGCTCGAGCTCGAGCAGCGCGGCTACGCGGAATTCGCGAAAGAGGCGGCGTAAGCATGGCCGTGGCCGCGAAATCTCCGGCGGGCAGCGCCTATCTCGAGCGCTATGCCGGCGCGCGCCAGCGCCTCGCGGCCGGAGCGGCGCCGTGGATCGAGGGCTGGCGCCGCGCCGGCGCCGAAGCGTTCCGCGAGGCCGGCTTTCCGACGATCAAGAAAGAAGAGTGGCGTTTCACGCCGCTGCACGGGCTCATCGAGGGCGATTTCTCGGTCGATGCGCCGGCGGCGCCGTTCGACCAGTCGCGCATCAAGGGCGTCACCTTCGGCCGCGAGGCGGAGAACCGCCTCGTCTTCGTCAACGGCCGCCTGCGCGACGATCTTTCGAGCCTGAAGCAGCTTTCGCCGGGCATCGAGCTGCTGAGCTTCGCCGAAGCGCTGAAGTCGCGGCCGCAGCTCGTCGAGGCTCATCTCGGCAAGGCGCCGGGCCTCGCCGGCCATCCGTTCGCGGCGCTCAACGCCGCATTCGCCGCCGACGGCTACGTGCTGTTCGTCGCGCCCGGCACGCGCAGCGAGCTGCCCATCGAGATCCTCTGGGTCGGCAGCGGCGCCGACAAGCCGCCGGTCTATCATCCGCGCAATCTCGTGATCGCGGGCAAGGGCGCGCACGCCACGGTCATCGAGCATCACGTCGGGCTCTGCATCGGCGCCTATTTCTCGGACTCGGTCACCGAGATCGCGCTCGGCGAGGATGCCGTGCTGCGTCACTGCAAGGTGCAGGACGAATCGCGCGAGGCGTTCCACATCGCGCTCACCGGCGCGCGGCTCGCCGCCGGCGCGCATTACGACAGCTTCGTGTTCTCGGTGGGCGGCCGCCTCGCGCGCAACGAGATTCACGCGGCGCTCGAAGGCAAGCGCGCCCAGTGCCGGCTCAACGGCGCCTATCTCGGGCGCGGCGAGCAGATCGTCGATCACACCACGGTCATCGATCACATCAGCGCCGAAACCTCGAGCAAGGAACTTTACAAGGGCGTGCTCGACGGCCGCGCGCGCGGCGTGTTCCAGGGCCGCATCACGGTGCGCCCCAACGCGCAGAAGACCGACGGACAGCAGATGAATCGCGCGCTGCTGCTCTCCGACAAGGCCGAGATCAATTCCAAGCCCGAGCTCGAGATCAGCGCCGACGACGTGAAGTGCAGCCACGGCGCCACCGCCGGCGAGCTCGACGACGTCTCGCTGTTCTATCTCCGCTCGCGCGGCATCCCGGAAGCCGAAGCGCGGCGCCTGCTGGTCGAAGCCTTCCTCAACGAGGTGATCGACAGCGTGGCGCTGGCCGGCATGCGGCTCACGCTGGAGCACAACGTCGCGCGCTGGATGGCGGGGCCCGCATGACGACCGCCGCCACCCGTCAGAGCGCGCCTTTGCTGCGCAACGCCTACGACGTCGAGGCGGTGCGGCGCGATTTCCCGATTCTGTCGACCAAGGTGCACGGCAAGCCGCTCGTGTTCCTCGACAGCGGCGCCAGCGCCCAGAAGCCGCGTCAGGTCATCGACACGATCCGCGAAGTCTACGAGAAGGGCTACGCGAACATCCATCGCGGCGTCTATCAGCTGTCGCAGCACGCCACCGAGCGGTTCGAGGCGGTGCGCGGCAAGGTCGCCAAATTCCTCAATGCCGCGAGCGCCGAGGAGATCGTCTTCACGCGCAACGCCACCGAGGCGATCAACCTCGTGGCGCAGAGCTATGGCCGCACGTTCTTCAAGGAAGGCGACGAGGTCGTGGTCTCCGAGATGGAGCATCACGCCAACATCGTGCCGTGGCAGATGCTGGAGACGCAGATCGGCATCAAGGTGAAGGTGGCGCCGATCGACGATGCGGGCGAGCTGATCCTCGAGAAATTCGCGGCGCTGCTCGGCCCGCGCACGAAGCTGGTCGCGATCACGCATTGCTCGAACGTGCTCGGCACGGTGACGCCGGCGGCCGAGATCGCGCGCCTCGCGCACGCAAAGGGCATTCCGGTGCTGTTCGACGGCTCGCAGGCGGTCGTGCATCTGGCCGTCGACGTGCGCGCGATCGACGCGGATTTCTACGTCTTCACCGGTCACAAGCTCTATGGCCCCTCGGGCACCGGCGTGCTCTACGGCAAGCAGGCGCTGCTCGCGAAAATGCCGCCTTATCAGGGCGGCGGCGACATGATCGCCCACGTCTCGTTCGCGGGCACGACGTTCCGCGAGCCGCCGCATCGTTTCGAGGCCGGCACGCCGGCCATCGCCGAGGTGATCGGCCTCGGCGCCGCGATCGATTACGTCGAGAGCGTCGGCCGCGCGCGCATCGCCGAATGGGAGCACGAGCTGCGCGACTACGCGACCGCGCGCCTCGCGGAAATTCCCGGCCTCACGATCTACGGCACCAGCAAGAGCAAGGCGGCGATCGTGTCGTTCGCGCTCGATTGCGCGCATCCGCACGACATCGGCACGATCCTCGACATGGAGGGCGTCGCGATCCGCGCCGGCCACCACTGCGCCGAGCCGCTGATGGACCGCCTGAACGTGCCGGCCACCGCGCGCGCCAGCTTCGCCATGTACAACACGCCGGCCGAGGCCGACGCGCTGGTCAAGGCGATCGCCAAGGTGCGGGAGATGTTCGCCTGATGTCGGACCTTCGCGAGCTCTATCAGGAAGTGATCCTCGATCACGGCAAGCGGCCGCGGAATTTCCGCCATCCGCCCGACGCCAACCGCGAGGCCAAGGGCGACAACCCGCTCTGCGGCGACAAGGTCACGATCTACCTGAAGCTCTCCCCCGAGCACCGCATCGAAGACGTGGCGTTCCAGGGGCGCGGCTGCGCCATCTCCACCGCCTCGGCCTCGCTGATGACCGAGATCCTGAAGGGCAAGACCGAGGACGAAGCCAAGGCGCTGTTCGGCGCGCTGCATCACATGTGCACGCAGGACGATGCCGCGCCCGAATTGCCGAAGGACTTGGAAGACGAGTTCGAGCGCCTCCAGGTGCTCTCGGGCGTGCGGCAGTATCCGATGCGCGTCAAATGCGCGACCCTGGCCTGGCACACGATGAAGGCGGCGCTCGAAGGCGCCGGGAAGGCGAGCACGGAATGAGCCGCGAGCCCAGCCTCGGCGATTTCATGCCCGGCGCCAGGCCCGAGGGGGAAGCGGCGCTGGCCCGCGCCGGCGAGCCGCTCGAGCCCGGCGAGCGCGCGGCCTCGGCGGAGACGGTCATCGAGGCGATCAAGACCGTCTACGATCCCGAGATCCCGGTGAACCTCTACGATCTCGGCCTCATCTATCGCCTCGACGTCGCGGCGAACGGCAACGTGTCGATCGACATGACGCTGACCGCGCCGGCCTGCCCGGTGGCCGGCGAGATGCCGGGCAAGGTCGCCGAGGCGGTCGCCGCGGCGCCCGGCGTCGGCGAGGTGGAAGTGCACCTCGTTTGGGAGCCGCCCTGGACCAAGGACCGCATGTCCGAGGACGCCAAGCTCGCCTTGGACATCTTCTGAATGGGTTCAAGCCCTCGCCGGAACGGAAATACGACCTAGATCAAGCCCAACCGAGAGAGATCATGCCGCTGCCAGCCCCCATCACGATCACCGACGCCGCCGCCGCGCGGGTCAAGGCGCTGATCGCGAAAGCGACCGAGCCCGTGCTCGGCCTGCGCATCGGCGTGAAAAAGCAGGGCTGCTCGGGCCTCTCCTACGTCGTCGAATACGCCAAGGACCGCAAGAAATTCGAGGACGTGGTCGAGCAGAAGGGCGTCGCGATCTTCATCGACCCGGCCGCCACGATGTTCCTGCTCGGCAGCGAGATGGATTACGTCGAGGACAAATTCCACACCGGCTTCACGTTCAAGAATCCGAACGAGAAGGGGCGCTGCGGCTGCGGCGAGTCGTTCACGGTCTAGCGGCGGCGATTTCGGACGGCAGGCACGGCGCTCTTGACTCGTCCGCGCGGTCAATTTTCTGTCACGTCCGCACGCAAGCGGGGATCCATCGGAACGGTGGAGCAGGGCGCAAGACAATGCCGAAAATGACGTTCATCGAGCGCGGCGGGAACCGAAAGGTCGTGGACGCTCCGGCCGGCATGTCGGTGATGGAGATCGCGCGCAAGAACGGCGTCGATATCGAGGGCGCGTGCGAGGGGGCGCTGGCCTGCTCCACCTGCCACGTCATCGTCGATCCCGAGTGGGTGGCGAAGCTCAAGCCCGCCTCTGAAGACGAGGAAGACATGCTCGATCTCGCCTTCGGCGTCACCAAGGCCTCGCGTCTCGGCTGCCAGATTCTCATGACGCCGGAGCTCGACGGGCTGGTCGTCCGCCTTCCCAAGGAAGTCCGCAACCTGCTCGAGGGCTGAGGGCGATGCGCGGCCTGGCGCTCATCGGTGCCGTGGCAGCGTCGCTCGCCGCCTGCGGCGGCGATGCGGCCGAGCGCGCGTTCTTCGAGCGCGCGCAAGCTCTGAAGCAGACGGGGCAGTTCAAGCTCGCCGACGCGGTTCCGGGCGACTGGACCTCGGTCTGCTTTCACGGCGGCTACGCCGAGGTGCCGGCGCTCAAGATCAAGAACGCCGAGACGGACTGGACGCTCGTCTTCCTTCGCGGCGAAACCGAAATCGCGCGCGTGCAGGGTACGTACCGCAAGCTGGTGCTCAACACGCCGAACACCGCATCGGCCCGCGACTGCCACGGCCGCGATGCGGCGATCGTCTGGGAAGGCCAGCGCGCGATGTTCCGCGCCGGCGGGCGATGAGCTAGAGCCGCGCGTCGAGGTCGATGCGATCGGCGTCGTTCGCCGTCACCAGCAGTGCTTTGGCGCGGTCCTTGATCGCCGCCTCGATCGGCACGGCGCGCTCGCTCCCGAGATCGACCTCCACCGCGGTGCCGTCGCAGGCGGCCATCAGCGTGTCCGCCTCGGTGTCGATCATGCGGTGCTGGAAGCGGAGATGCTTGTCGCCCACCGCGACGAAGCCGCTTTTGACGACGATCAGCTCGGAGCCCTTCAGCTCGTGGACGAAGTTGAAGCTCTGGCGCAGCACGGCGACGCGGCGCTTGCGCTCCCTGACCGTGCGCGGCGTGAGCCCCACCGCCGCGAGCAGGAACCACGTCGCCTGGTCGAAGCGCGAGACGTAGGCCTGCGTGTTCATGTGCGCGTTGGGATCGTATTCGCGCGCATCGATGACGCCTTTGAACGTCTCGATCCATTCTGCCATGGTCGCTTCCTCCGCTGACGCGCCGATCCTACACCCAAACACCCGCCGATGCCCGCCGCATGACGCTGTTCGACCGCCTCCGCCACGACGCCGGCCCGGATTGGAACGCCTATGTCGGGCACCCGTTCGTGCACGGCCTCGGACGCGGCACGCTGCCGCCGGCGGCGTTCCGCTACTACCTGGAGCAGGACTACCTCTTCCTCATCCACTTCGCGCGCGCCTATTCGCTGGCGGCGTTCAAGGCCGACACGCTCGACGAGATGCGCGCCGCCGCGGAGACGATGCGCGTCATCCTCGATGTCGAAATGAAGCTGCACGTGACCTATTGCGCGGGCTGGGGACTCTCCGAGCCGGAGATGGCTCTGCTGCCGGAAGACCCCGCGAACATGGCGTACACGCGCTTCGTCATCGAGCGCGGCCTCGCCGGCGACGTGCTCGACCTGCACGCCGCGCTGGCGCCCTGCGTGATCGGCTACGGCGTGATCGGCGATACGCTGGCGCGCGATCCGGAGACGCTCACGGCCGGCAATTCGTATGCGGAATGGATCGCGATGTATGCCGGGGCGGAGTATCAGGCGATCGCGCGCGACGCCGCCGAGCGGCTCGACCGGCTCTGGGCGCGGCGCGGCAACGAGGCGCGCTATGCGCCGCTGCTCGAGACGTTTCGCGCCGCGTGCCGGCTCGAAGCCGGCTTCTGGCAGATGGGGCTCGATCACGCGGCGCGGCCGCGGCAAGGGTGAGGGAGCGCAGCATGGAATCCGCCGGAATCCGGTCACTCGCCGATATCGAGGCGATCGAGCGTCAGCCCTACGAGGCGGCGGTCGAGCCGAAGCATATTCTCGATCTCTTTCGCCTCTCCGCCGAACGCCACGGCAATCGCACGGCGCTGATCTATCTCTCGACGCCCGATCCCGACGGCCCGGCGCAGCACTATTCCTATCGCGACCTGCTCGATCAGATCCGCCGCGCGGCGAATCTGTTCCGGGCCGCCGGCGTCGCCGAAGACGAGGCGGTGGCGATCCTGCTGCCGAACATCCCGGAGGCGCATTTCGCACTGTGGGGCGCCGAGATCGCCGCGCGGGCGTGCCCGATCAACTACCTGCTGGCGCCCGATCACATCGCCGAGCTGCTCGACCGCGCCAAGGCGCGCGTGCTCGTGGCGCTCGGCCCCGATCCCGAGCTCGACATCTGGAGCAAGGTGCCGGCCGTCCTCGCCAAGGCCAAGGGCATTCGCGCGGTGTTCCATGTCGGCGCCAAGCCGCCGGCCGGCGTCGAGAGCCGCGATTTCGCGGCGGCGCTGGCCGAGCAGCCCGGCGACCGGCTCGCCTTCGCGCGCACGCTGACGCGTGACACCATCGCGGCCTATTTCCACACCGGCGGCACCACCGGCGCGCCGAAGCTCGCGCAGCACACGCACGGCAACCAGGTTCATTCGAGCTGGAGCGCCGGGCTGTTCTACGAGCTGACGGCGGACGATACGGGCATCAACGGCTTCCCGCTGTTCCACGTCGCCGGCGCGTTCGTTTACGGCACGTCGCTGTTCATGCGCGGCGCCTGCATGATCCTGCCGACGCGGCTCGGCTTCCGGAACACGGCGTTCATCAGAAACTACTGGCGCACGGTCGAAAAATTCCGCGTCACCACGCTGGTGGCGGTGCCGACGATCATCGCCACGATCCTCAACGCGCCGCGCGGCGGCGCCGACATCGCCTCGGTGCGCACGCTGTTCACCGGCGGCACGCCGCTGCCCACCGAGCTTGCCGCCGAGTTCGAGCGCGCGATGGGCGTGCCGGTGCGCAGCACCTTCGGCATGACCGAGAGCGCCGGCACGGTCGCGATCGAGCCGGTGCGCGCGCCGCGCGTCGCCAGCTCGGTCGGCTGGCGGCTGCCCTACAGCATGGTGAAGGCGGTGAAGATCGCCGCCGACGGCGAAAGCTTCGAACGCGACTGCAAGCCGGGCGAGACCGGCATCCTCGTGCTGCGCGGGCCGCATGTGGGGCCGGGCTACACCGACCCGAAACGCAACAAGGGCATGTTCCGCGCCGACGGCTGGCTCATCAGCGGCGATCTCGGCCATGTCGATGCCGAAGGCCGCATCTTCATCACCGGGCGCGCGAAAGATCTCATCATCCGCGGCGGCCACAACATCGATCCGGCCATGATCGAAGAGTTGGCGGCCGAGCATCCGGCGTTGCAGATCGCGGCCGCGGTCGGCGAGCCCGACGCCTACGCCGGCGAACTGCCGCTGCTGTTCGCGGTGCCGAAGCCCGGCGCCAGGCCCGAGGAGCGCGAGGTGCTCGATTATCTCGCCACGCGCATCCACGAGCGGCCCGCGCTGCCGAAGCGCGTCGTGTTCCTCGACGCGATGCCGGTGACGGCCGTGGGCAAAATCTACAAGCCCGCGCTGCGCCGCCTCGCCACCGAGCGCCGGATCGCGGAGGTGCTTGCCGCCGGCGGGGTGACGGCGCGCGTCGAAGGCGTCGAGGAGGCCGGCACGATTTCGGTGCGCATCCACCTCGCCGGCGGCGATCGCGCCAAAGTCGAGGCGGAGATCGCCCGCCTGCTGCGCGATTACGCCGTGGAGCGGCAGCTGGTCTGGGCCTGAGCCGGCGGCCGTCCGGGCGGCAAAACGGCATCGGCCAGCGGTTCCGGGAGCGGCCAAGGCTCGTATAAGATGCGGCGGCAAACGCGGTCACGACGATGAGCGAAAGACAGGCCACGCGCCTTCGCGGCCCGCTCGGCTGGGGCATCGCCGATTTTGCGGTCGACCGGCCCGTGCTGTGGAGCATGCTGCAGCTCTGGCTGCCGCTGTCGCGCCTCTGGGCGGCGGCGATGGCGGCCCAGGGCGATCCGGCGGCGTTCCTGGCCGCGGTGCCGGTCGATGCGAAACCCACGCCGCGCCTCGCCCGCAAGCTCGCGGCGTTTGAGGCGCATCGCCGCGAATACGAAGAGGCGGCGACGGCGTGGGAAGAGGGGCTGTTCGGGCCGAACGCCGCCTCCGCCGCGCAGCTTGCTCCGCTGGAGACACAGCGGGCCCTGGCCGCGCGCTGGCTCACGCTGCAGCGCCTGCGCTTCCTCGACATCCGCTTCGGCCGGCCGGTGCCGCCGGTGCGATTCGAGACCCCGGCCCATGCGGAGCTGGAGGCGGCCTATGGCGGCTTCCGCGCCGAGCCCTGGCGCATCTACCAGCCGCCCGAGACGCTTCCCGCCATCGAAGTCTCGCGCCGGGTTCCGAACCAATTCGGCGACGACTACTGGCTGCGCTTCCGCTCGCCGGCCGCACGGTTCGGCGAAGGGCCGGCGCGCACGGCCTGGGCGCGCGTGCACGAGCCGCGCGGCGCGAGCAATCCGCCCACCTTCATCTTCGGCAACGGCATCTGCGTCGAGTTCGACCATTACGGCCGCGCGACCGCCGACGTGCAGGTGCTGTTCAAGTACGGCGTCCGCGTCATCG
>CAZUYG010000053.1:0-10293 GCA_964624265.1 uncultured Candidatus Odyssella sp. | reverse complement strand
GTTTCAAATGTTCTATTTTTGTTCTTGACTCACGTGCGGTGCCGTGCGACCGTCAGCGGCTGGAATCGAAGCCGAGGCCCGCATGGTTGCCGCCGCCATCCGCGACTATCTGAGACGCCCGCCCGAGGAGGTGCGGCTGGCGGAACTCTATCCGGTGCTGCCGCGGCCGATACCGTTCGCCAACGCGTGTCCGGAAGGCCCGTTCGACGACGACGAGATCGACGAGGACGAGGCGCCGCCGCCGGAGGAGGAGCACGTCTATTACATTTCCCTGCCGATCCCGCAGGGCGCCGGCTCCGTCGTCACGAGCTTCGCCGTGACCGCGGAGCATCACCGCATCGTCCTCGAATATGGCGAGGCGCAGGATCGCCAGTCGGATGCCGCGCAGGCCTGCGCCGAAGCGCGATGGCGGAAGCCGCCCGCGCCGCCGCCGCGCCCGCCGGAGCCCGAGGACGTGCCGGCCGGCGGCAGGCTCACGCCGCGGCAGGAGGAATTCTGTCTGCACTATGCCGCGCAGCCGGTGGCGCTCCGCGCCGCGATCCTGGCCGGCTATGCCGAATCGAACGCCGATTCGTACGGGCCGCGGCTGCTGAAAAATCCGCTGGTGCTGGAGCGTATCGCGGCGCTCCGCGCGCAGCGGGGCATCCGCTACACGCTCGAGCGCGACACGATTCACGACAAGCTCGAGGCGGTGTTTTTCGATGCGCTCGGCGAGCGCAATCATGGATCGGCCGTCGCGGCGCTGCGTCTGCAGGCGCTGCTCGGCGGAATCGCGCCGCGCGCCGCCCCGGCCCGAGGAGCGGCGCGAAAGCCCGGAAAAGCCGGTATGCGCGCGGCGAAAATGCCCGGAAATGCCGGTGTTTCGCCGGCCGAAAAGCCCGGAAAAGCCCGGACGCGAAGCCGGAAAAAGCCCGGCAATGCCCGGGAAAGCCCGTGAATGCCGGTGTCGCGCGCGGCGCTCAGTTGCCGGTTTCGATGCGCACCACCTGCCACTGGCCGCCGCGCTTGGCGAAGCCGATGCGCATCGCGCCCACCCAGCGCACCCAGCGCTTCTGCATGTAGCCGCGCCGCTTGCTCGGCAGCTGGATCTCGACCCAGGGATCGGCGGCGGCGCGGTCGGCCTTGCCGGCATCGGCGTGCGCGTCGGCCACCCACCAGCGCTTCACCACCGCCGTTTCGTGGCTGTAGCGCGCGAGCACCTGGCCGCGCTCGGTCGGCGCGTCGTAGACCGGGATGTAGCGGCCGATGACGACGCCGAGCTCTTCGGGCGGAACGCCGCGTTCGCGCACGAACTGCGTGTAGGGCGCCTCGAACTGGCCGGGCGCCACCATGCGGCCGCCGAGCGCCAGGGTGCGCTCCAGCTCGTCCCACAGCGCGGGGTCGCGGCGCAGCCACGCGACCAGCGCCGGCATGCCGCTGCCCGTTCCCACCTTCGCGTCGGACGGGATGATCTGCGCGATCACGACATAGTCCTTGCGCGCGACGGCCTGGGCGAGCCGGTCGCGCGTTTCGGCCAGCGTGCGGTCCTGACGCGCCTGATCGATCGGGCGGACGGGACGCGCGGCCGCGTCCGCCGCCGGCAGCGCGTGCAACAGAAGGATGGCCGCCAGAGCGGCGGGCAGACGTGCGACGGACATGAACCGGATCCCGATGACGCGCGGACTCTACCGCAACTCGGCGGCCGATGCAGCGCCCGCGGGCAGCGCCGCGATGCCGCAACCGCGCCGCCCTCCGTTGCGCCGCGCGGGCGGTTTGGCTAGCGTGGCCGTTAATCTTTCCGCGCTGGAAGGCGCACAAAAAAATCGGGAGGAATGCGATGCGTAAACTTGCCTACGGCTTCATTGCGTCGGTGTCCGTCATCGCCGCCGCCGGCGCGCAGACGACCGAGCTCAAGGCCTCGCACCAGTTTCCAGGCGGCAAGGGCGACGTGCGCGACGAGATGGTGCAGATCATCGCGCGCGAGGTCGAGAAGGCCAATGTCGGCCTCAAGATCCAGGTGTTCCCGGGCGAATCGCTGTTCAAGGCGACCGAGCAGTGGCAGGCGCTGACGCGCGGCCAGCTCGACATCTCCGCGTTTCCGCTCGACTACGCCTCGGGCCGCCACGGCGAATTCAGCGCCACGCTGATGCCCGGCCTCGTGCAGAACCACGATCACGCCAAGCGCCTCAACGCTTCGCCGTTCATGAAGGACATCAAGGCGATCATGGAGAAGGCCGGCGTCGTCGTGCTGGCCGATGCGTGGCTGGCCGGCGCGTTCGGCTCGAAGAAGGGCTGCATCCGCGATCCCAAGGACGCGCAGGGCCTGAAGTTCCGCTCGGCCGGCCGCGCCTTCGCCGAAATGTGGCGCGGCGCCGGCGCGTCGATCGTCTCGATCCCCTCCTCCGAGGTCTATCAGGGCATGCAGACCGGCGTCGTCGAGGCCACCGACACGTCGTCGGGCAGCTTCGTCTCGTTCCGGCTCTACGAGCAGATCAAGTGCCTGACAGCGCCGGGCGCGCATGCGCTGTGGTTCATGTACGAGCCCGTCGTCATGGCGAAGAAGAAATACGACTCGCTCGACAAGAAGCAGCAGGATGCGCTGATGGCGGCGAGCAAGAAATCCGAGGCGTTCTTCGACAAGGAGACGCGCGGCCTCGATACGAAGATGGTCGAGGCGTTCAAGAAGAACGGCGTGGAAGTGACCGAGCTCACGCCGGCGCAGTTCGAGGCCTGGCGCGAAGTCGCGAAGAAGACGTCGTACAAGGTCTTCGCCGAGAAGGTGAAGGGCGGCGATGCGCTGATCGAAAAGGCGCTGTCGGTAAAGTAGGCCGCGCCGCCGGCGCCCGGAGCGGGAGCGGACCGATGCCGGCCCCCTCTCCGCCCCGCGCGCCCGGCCCGGCGCAACGCGTGATGCTTCGATGATGTACTATGTCCGCGCGGTGGCCCTGCTGTCGCGCATCTGCGGCGTGGCCGCGGCGGGCCTGATCGGCATTTCGATCTTCATCATCTGCCACGCGATCGTCGAGCGCGGCTTCTTCGGCCGCGCCGTGATCTGGCAGAACGAGTTCGTCACCTACGCGATCGTGGCCGCGACGTTCCTCGGCAGCCCCTACGTGCTGCTGACCAAGGGACACGTGAACGTCGACGTGCTGCCGCACTATATCGGCCACCGCGCGCGCGTCGTGCTGGCGTTCGTCGCCGCGCTGCTCGGGATCGCGTTCTGCGCCGTCATCCTGTGGACCAGCTTCGACTGGTGGTGGGACCGCTGGGAAACCGGCGAGACGAAGAACTCCGTGTGGGCGCCGAAGCTGTGGCTGCCGTCGCTGGCGCTGCCGATCGGCTTCGGGCTGCTCGTCGCGCAATATCTCGCCGACATCTACTGCCTGCTCACCGGCCGCGACGCGCCGTTCGGCATGAAGAAGCCGGAGCCGCGCCCATGAGCCCGCTCACGCTCGGCCTCATCATCGGCGTCGTCACGCTGCTGGTCCTCTTCTCGGGAACGCCGGTCGCGTTCGCGCTCGGCCTCGTCGCGGTCGGCGTGCTGTGGATCATGAAGGGCTGGGGCGCGGTCTCGTTCCTGTCCGAGAAGCTGTTCAACGGACTCGAGGATTTCACGCTCGTCTCGATCCCGATGTTCGTGCTGATGGGCGCGGCGGTGGCGTCGTCGCGCGCGGGCTCGGACCTTTACGAGGCGTTCGCGCGCTGGATGCACCGCGTGCCGGGCAGCCTCGTCGTCTCCAATCTCGGCGCCTGCGCGCTGTTCGCGGCGCTGACCGGCTCCTCGCCCGCCACCTGCGCCGCCATCGGCAAGATGGGCATCCCCGAGATGCAGAAGCGCGGCTACCGCGACGATCTCGCGGCCGGCGCCATCGCCGCGGGCGGAACGCTCGGAATCCTGATCCCGCCCTCGCTGACGATGATCCTCTACGGCATCGCGAGCGAAACCTCGATCGGGCGGCTGTTCCTCGCGGGCGTGCTGCCCGGCCTGATGCTCACCGGCCTGTTCATCGTCTGGGCGATCATTCTCTGCCGGTTTCGCGGCGACGGCGGCTACGGCGCGCCGCGCCTGCGCTTCACCTTCCGGCAGCATTTCGAAATGGTGCCGAAGGTGGTGCCGCTGCTGCTCGTCGTCGTCGGCGTCGTCTATGCGCTCTACGGCGGCTACGCGACGCCGTCGGAGGCGGCCAGCGTCGGCGCCCTTTTCTGCCTCGTCCTCGTCATCGCCATCTACCGCATCTGGCGGGTGAACGAGATCTGGCAGATCTTCCGCGACACGACGCGCGAGTCGATCATGATCCTCATGATCATCGGCACGTCGATCCTGTTCGGCTACATGATGTCGGACCTGCGCGTGACCCAGGCGATCGCCGAGTGGATCGGCGGGCTGGAGACGAACCGCTGGGTCCTGATGCTGTGGATCAACGTGTTCCTGCTCGTGCTCGGCTGCTTCCTGCCGCCGGCCGCGATCATCCTGATGACGACGCCGATCCTGCTGCCGATCCTCGTCAAGGGCGGCTTCGATCCGATCTGGTTCGGCGTGATCCTGACGATCAACATGGAGCTCGGCCTCATCACGCCGCCGGTGGGCCTCAACCTCTACGTCATCAACGGCATCGCGCCGAACATCCGGCTCGGCACGATCCTGTGGGGCTCGTTCCCGTTCATGATCTGCATGGTCATCGCCATGCTGCTGCTCTCGGCCTTCCCCGAGATCGCGACCTGGCTGCCCGACACGGTGATGGGCAAGCAAAAATAGAACGCGTGGCGCCGCGGCCCCCGCGATGGCATGATCGCCCGTCCGAGGGGGAATCATGACGACGATCCTCATTGACCGCAGCGCAGGCACCTCGGTGGGCTTCGCCGGGGCGCTCGCAACGCTCGCGGGCGCGGCCGTGCTCGTGGTGGCGCTGGCCGCCGCCGCACTGATGACCGCGGAGTTCTTCGCGCGTGCCGCGGCTTCGGCTTCGCTGCTGGGGCCCGATCTGTTCGAGCAGGCCACGCGCGTCCTGGGCCTCGGCTTTGCCGCGGCGGCAGTGCCCGCTTTGCCGGCCGCGCTGGCGGCGCCGTTCGTCCGCCGCGGAGAGCCGCCGATGCGCTCGCACGCGGCGCTGGCGCTGGTGCCGGGCGCCCTCGTCGCGGTCCTGATCTGGATTGCCGCCGCGGCGGCCATGGCCGTCGCCGGACCGGGCTTCGATGCCGGACTCGATATGGCGCTGCGGCGGACGATCGCGGCCTTCGACAGTTTCGTGTTCCTGCTGCTTCCGCTTGCCGCCGTTTTGGGCGCCGCGCTGGGCGGCGCGCGCACGCCGGAATCGGCCGCCGCCGCCGCCGCGCCGACCGTCCTCGTCGCCGTGTGCGGTCTTGCCGGCGAACTCGCGATCTCCGACCTGTCCCTCGCGGTCCTCCTGCCGCTCCTCGCGGCCGCGGCGGCCTTGGCGATCCTCTACGCGGCCGCGCCGGCGCGGACCGTCACGCCGTGGCTGACCGGCATCGCGCTGGCCATCGGCATGACGCTGCTGGTGTCGACCGGCCTGTTCACGCCCACCGAAGCGCTCGCGCTGATCGCGGTGTTCGGCATCCCGATCGGGCTCGCCGTACGGACCTTGGCCTTGAAGCAGCCGTTCGGCGCCCTGCTGCGGCTGATGGCGCTCGAAACCGCGGCGCTCGCGGCCGCGATGGCCGCGGGCGCGCTGGGCGCCGGCGCGCTGCTTCTGATGGGCGCCGGCCCCGCGCTCGGAATCGCCAGCCTGTCGCCCGCAATGCTCGCGGCCGGCGCCGCCGGATTCTTCGCGGCCAGCGTCCTGCTGTCGCCCGTGCCGGTTCTGATGATCGGCTTGCCCTTTGCGCTCGCCGCCTTGCGCGCGCCGGCCATCCAGCCTGGGCTGGCATCCGCGATCTTGGTTCTGCTCGCGCTCGCAGCCATCGTCGCGCGCGCCGGCCGCGCCGCGCCGAAAGGCGCGGGCCTCACGCCGCTCGCCGCCGGGATCGGCGCGACCGTTTTCGTGGCCCTGGCCGCGCTGGTCGCGTTCGTGCCGCAGATCGCGCTGGCGCCGGTTCAGGCGCTGCTGCGGTAGACCGGTTCGGCCTGGAAGCAAAGAGGACAAACCCATGCGCATTTTCGTTGCCGCCGCTGCCCTCGCCGCCGGTGCATCCGCGGCTTCGGCCCAGCAAGCGACGTCGCTGAAATGCGTCGGCACCGAGCCGTTCTGGGGCCTCACCATCACGGCCAGCGCCATGTGGTTTTCCGACATGGACGACAAGCGGACCGATCTCGCGCCGGTGAAGCCGCGCAACGCGATCGGCCGGCCGCCCGATCTCGTGCGCGTCTATCAGACCCGGCGCGTCAAGGACGGCGCCACGGTCACGCTCGTGGTCAAGCGCAACTACGAGCGCTGCACGGACAACATGTCGGACAAGGAATTCGCCTACGACGCCTTCTACGTCACGCCCGAGGGCGTCTACCAAGGCTGCTGCTCCTGGGAGAAGTAGCGCGCGGGCGCATGCCGCCTCGGGCGGCCTCGCCTTTTCCGCGCGGCCATCTATCTTTGAGCCATGACCAGCGCCCCGGCCCCCCTGCCATCCCCGCCCGTCTCTCCGGCCCTGCCGGTGCGCTCGGTGCTGGCGATGATCGGCAACACGCCGATGATCGAGGCGACGAAGCTCGACGCGGGGCCGTGCCGCCTGTTCCTGAAGCTCGAGAATCAAAATCCGGCCGGTTCGATCAAGGACCGCATCGGCCTTTCGATGATCGAGGCCGCCGAGCGCGAGGGGCGCCTCAAGCCCGGCAGCACGATCGTCGAGGCGACCGCGGGCAACACCGGCCTCGGCCTTGCCCTCGTCGCCGGGCAGAAAGGCTACCGCCTGCTGCTCGTCATTCCCGACAAGATGAGCCAGGAGAAGGTCCAGCACGTGCGCGCGCTCGGCGCCGAGGTGCGCATGACGCGCTCCGACGTCGGCAAGGGCCATCCGGACTACTATCAGGACGTCGCCGCCCGCCTCGCGCGCGAGATTCCGGGCGCCTGGTATGCCGATCAGTTCGCGAATCCCGCCAATCCGCTGGCCCACGAGACGACGACCGGCCCTGAAATCTACGCGCAGATGGGCGGCGACGTCGACGCGATCGTGGCCGGCGTCGGCTCCGGCGGCACGATCACGGGCCTCGCGCGCTTCTTCAAGCGCGTCTCGCCGAAGACGAAGATCATCCTCGCCGATCCCGAAGGCTCGATCCTCGTCCATTACATCAAGACCGGCGAGGTGAAGCGCGAGGTGGGGAGCTGGGCCGTGGAAGGCATCGGCGAGGATTTCATCCCGCCGGTGGCCGATCTTTCGCTCGTGCACGACGCCTACGCGATTCCCGATGCCGAAGCCTTCGAAACCGCGCGCACGGTGCTGCGCCGCGAAGGCATCCTCGCCGGTTCGTCGAGCGGCACCTTGATCGCCGCCGCGCTGCGCTACTGCCGTTCACGCACGAAGCCCGAGCGCGTCGCGACGCTCGTCGCCGACAGCGGCAACAAGTACCTCTCGAAGATGTACAACGATTTCTGGATGATCGATCAGGGCTTCATCGAGCGTCCGAAGAAAGGCGACCTCTCGGACCTCATCGCGCGGCGCTACGCCGAGCGCGCCGTCGTCACGGTCGGGCCCGACGAGCCGCTCGCCACCGCGCTCACGCGCATGAAGATGTACGACGTCTCGCAGCTCCCGGTGATCGAGAACGACCGCGTCGTCGGCATCCTCGACGAATCCGACCTGCTGCTCGCCGTCACGCGCGGCCAGCACCGCTTCCGCGAGCCGGTGCGCGGCAGCATGAACGCGCGTATCGAGACGCTGGCGCCCTCGGCGCCGATCGATGCGCTGTTTCCGATCTTCGCCAAGGACCACGTCGCCATCGTGATGGACGGCGAAAAGTTCCTCGGCCTCATCACCCGCATAGACCTGCTCAACCATCTCCGCCGCCAAATGCGGTAGCGCGCTACGATGGATTGGTGGGCGCTAGGGCTTTCCTCGGGCTTGTGTGTCGCGATGGCGATCGCCGAGGGATTGCTGAGCGGACAAGACCTGCAGCGATGGTTGGTATCGCTCAGGCTTCCGCGGCTGTACGCGCCGTTGTGGGTCTGGATCGTCGCCGCGCTCGTCACCTACATTCTGCAGGGCGCCATCGCGTACCGCCTTTTGAAGTCCGGGCCGGGTGAGTCAGGCGGCCTCGCTCTGGCCCTGCTCGTCTTGGTCATGGCTGCGAACGTCGCCTACAACATCGTCCTCGACCGCCGTCGAAAGGCGAGCGTCGCGTATACCGGGCTGCTATGGTTCCTGCCGTTGCTGGGCGCGCTGCAGGCGGCACTGCTTTTCAGTGACGGCATCGCCGCCGCGATCAACCTGATCTATGTTGCGTGGGTGCTCTGCTACGACCTGCCGGTCATGCGCGCGCTTGCGAAACTCAACCCCTGAACAGCACCGATGATCAAGAAAACCGACAACCTCGCTTTCGCCACGCGCGCCATCCACGGCGGCCAGGCGCCCGATCCCACGACCGGCGCGATCATGATGCCGATCTACGCGACCTCGACCTACGTCCAGGAATCGCCCGGCGTCCACAAGGGCTTCGAATATTCGCGCACGCAGAACCCGACGCGCTTCGCCTACGAACGCTGCGTGGCCAGCCTCGAGAACGGCGCGCATGCGTTCGCGTTCGCCTCGGGCATGGCGGCGACCGCGACGCTGCTCGAGACGCTCGACACCGGCAGCCACGTCGTCGCGATGGACGACCTCTACGGCGGCACGCGGCGCCTGTTCGAGCGCGTGCGCCGGCGTAGCGCCGGCCTCGATTTCACCTATGCCGATCTCTCGAAGCCCGGCGCGCTCGAAGCCGCGGTCACGCCGAAGACCAAGCTGATCTGGGTGGAAACGCCGACCAATCCGCTGCTGCGCCTGGTCGACATCGCCGAGGTGGCGAAGGTGGGCCGCGCGCGCGGAATCACGACCGTGGTCGACAACACCTTCGCCTCGCCCTACGTGCAGCGCCCGCTCGAGCTCGGCATCGACGTCGTCATGCATTCGGCGACGAAATACCTCAACGGCCATTCCGACGTCGTGAACGGCGTGCTCGTCATCGGACCCAACGAGGCGCTGCGCGAGAAGCTGGCCTTCCTGCAGAACTCGATCGGCGCCGTGGCCGGCCCGTTCGATTCGTTCATGGCGCTGCGCGGACTCAAGACGCTGGCGATCCGCATGGAGCGGCATTGCCAGAGCGCGCTCAAGATCGCGGCGTGGCTGGAGAAGCAGCCGAAGGTCGCACGCGTGTTCTATCCAGGGCTTCCCAGCCATCCGCAGCACGCGCTCGCCAAGCGGCAGATGCCGGGCTTCGGCGGCATGATCTCGGCCGAGCTCAAGGGCGGCCTCGGCGCGGCGAAGCGCTTCCTCGAGCGCACGCAGCTCTTCGCGCTGGCCGAATCGCTCGGCGGCGTCGAGAGCCTGATCGAGCACCCGGCGATCATGACCCACGCCTCGGTGCCGCCCGAGGTGCGCGCGCAGCTCGGTATCGGCGACGGCCTCGTGCGCCTTTCGGTGGGAATCGAGGACGTCAGCGACCTGATGGCCGATCTCGAAGAGGCGCTGGCGGCGGCCTGACCCGGCGCTTGGGACCGCGCCCACGGCCAATGTGCTGCGCGCGCGGCGCGTCTGCGCGACGCCGCGGTTGCCTCGCTGTCTCCGGCGCCATAAGAGGGCGGCAAGGCGCAGTAACGCGCCGCTGGAGGAAACGATGAGCACGACGGTCAACGGCCGCCCGCCGTTCCGCGCCGATCAGGTCGGCAGCCTGCTGCGCCCCGACGAGCTGAAGCAGGCGCGCGAGCGCTTCCTCGGACCGCAGACGCCCGACCAGCATCTCGGCCCGCACGACAACGCCGACCTGCGCGCGGTGGAAGACCGCTGCATCTGCGACGCCGTCGCGATGCAGGAAGGCATCGGCCTCCGCGCCGTCACCGACGGCGAATTCCGCCGGCGCAGCTGGTGGCTCGACCTGCTGCTGAACTGGGACGGCATCTCGGCCCACCGCACCGGCACCGTGGCGTTCACCTGGCACACGCCCGAGGGCAAGGAGCAGCCCTTCTCGCGGCTCTGGATCAACGCGCCGATCCGCTGGAAGCCGAGCCCGACCGTGCGCGCCTACCAGTTCCTGAAGGCGCACACCAAGGCGGTGCCGAAAGTGACGATCCCCGCGCCGATCCTCGTGCACATCTATGGCGGCGGCGACAAGGGCATCCGCGAAGGTCACTACAAGGACGTCGACGCGTTCTGGCACGACCTCACCGCCGC
>CAZUYG010000052.1:6476-10375 GCA_964624265.1 uncultured Candidatus Odyssella sp. | reverse complement strand
GGCATTCTCATCCCGCCATCGGTGCCGATGATCCTCTATGGCGTGATCACCGAAACGTCGATCGGGAAGCTGTTCATGGCCGGCGTCGTGCCGGGCCTGATGATGGCGGGGCTGCTGGCACTCACCGTGGTGCTCTGGGTGTTGCGCAATCCCGGCGCGGCGCCGGCGCTCAAAGAGCGCCCGCCCTGGCGCGAGCGCGGCCGCGCCACGCTGCAGGTGGGGCCGATCCTGCTGCTGTCGCTGTTCGTGATCGGCTCGATCTATTCGGGCATCGCCACGCCCACCGAGGCCGGCGCGGTGGGCGCTGCGGGCGCCATCCTCTTTGCCGCGGTCATGGGCAAGCTGCGCATCGCGCTGCTGCGCCGGTCGCTCGAGAGCACGGTCCACACCACCGCGATGTTCATGCTGCTGCTGATCGGCGGGCTGTTCAGCTCGTTCGTGCTCACGCGCCTCGGCGTGCCGCAGGGCATGAGCGAGATGCTCACGGGGCTCGACGTTCCGGGCTGGGTCATCATCGTGCTGATCAACGTGCTGCTCGTCGTACTCGGCATGTTCCTCGATCCGATGAGCATCCTCGTGATCGTGGTGCCGATCTTTCTCAAGACGGTGGTCGGCCTCGGTTACGACCCGATCTGGTTCGGCGTCATCGTCACCATCCAGATCGAGATCGCGGCCATCACGCCGCCGGTGGGCTTCAACCTGTTCGTGCTCAAGAACGTGATGCCGGGTTCCGATTTCAAGGACGTGGTGAAGGGGTCGGTGCTTTTCGTGATCCCGCTGCTGATCGGCATCGCGTTGCTGATGCTGTTCCCCGGCATCGCTCTGTGGCTGCCGGGGCAAGTCGGTTGAAGCCAGATGTTTCGCTGAGCCGAGCGGGAGAAAGAAAAAATCCATGAGCGCATTGCGATTGAATCCGGCGGACGTGGCAAAACGCGCGGCACGCTTCGCATACTCCGACAAGATCTTCATGGCGGGCGGTGCGAAAGCCGAACACGCCTGGCAGCTCGTTCTCGCGCATACGAGCGCGGAATGGTCCGGAGATCTCGACGGAACCATGGAAACGATGACGCGCAACGAGCCGTTTCAGGTGATGCATGCGACCGGCCTGGACATCCGCGGATTCGACCAGGTGCGCGCGTTCTACCGCGAGCGATTGAAGACGTTTCAAGGCCAGGCCTTCTTCCCGCATCGCTGGGTGGTTTCCGCCGAGGCCGCCGTCGCCAACGGCTATTTCTACGGCGCGCCGTCGGGCGTGTTCTTCGGCGTGCAGGCCACCGGGAAGACGTTGTGCCTGCCGATGACGGTCTGGATCTATTTCGAGGACGATCTGATCAAGGGCGAATCGGCGTATCTCGACGGCCATGAGCTGCGCCGGCAGATCGAGCACGGAACCACGCGCCGCCCGGATGACCTCGTCTACTGAGCGCGCATGAACGCCACGCCTTCTTCCGGCAGCAACGGCACGACCATCGAAACCGACTACGTCGTCGTGGGCGCCGGGTCGGCTGGATGCGTGCTGGCGGCGCGCCTTTCGGAGGACGCGGGCACCGACGTCACGCTGCTCGAAGCCGGCGGGTCGGACCGCGATCTTCTGATCCGCATCCCGCTGGGCTGGGGGATGCTCTATACGCGCAAATTGCACGATTGGCGGTTCCAGACGGAGCCGGAGGAAAACCTCGAGGGCCGCATCGTCGAATTTGCGCGCGGCAAGGTGATCGGCGGGTGCTCGTCCATCAACGCCATGGCCTATGTCCGCGGCCACCGCAGCGATTTCGACCGCTGGCAAAGCAGCGGCCTCGAAGGCTGGTCCTACGAAAACGTGCTGCCGTATTTCCGCAAGCAGGAATCCTGGGAAGGGGGCGCCAGCGCGTATCGGGGCGGGGCGGGGCCGCTGCGGACCCGGTATTCGCAGTATCAGGACCCGCTCGTCGAAGCGGCGATCGCGGCCGGAGTCGATGCGGGCCACAAATTCAACGCCGATTATAACGGCGCCGAACAGGAAGGCGTCGCGCGCATTCAATCGACGATCGACCGGGGCCGCCGGTGCAGCGCCGCCGCCGCGTATCTGCGGCCCGCTCTTGCGCGGCGCAACCTCACGCTGTTCACGCACAGCCGCGCCACGCGCATCCTCATGGAGGGCACTACCGCGAAGGGCGTGGAGTTCGTCCGCAACGGGCGCCGCCATGTCGCCCGGGCGCGGCGCGAAGTGATCCTCGCCGCCGGCGTGGCGCTGTCGCCGCATCTGCTGATGCTCTCGGGCATCGGCGATGCCGCAGCGCTGCGCCGGGCCGGCGTCGAGCCGCGGATCGATCTGCCGCGCGTCGGGCAGGGCTTGCAGGATCACATCTCGCCGGTCCTGCTGTTCCGCCGCAAGACTCCGGGGCCGCTCCACGCCGCGATGCGCTACGACAAGATCGGGCTGCGCATGGCGCAGGCGGCCGCGTTCGGCACCGGCATCGCCAGCGACGTTCCGTGCGGCCTCGTCGCCTTCCTGCGCTCGCCCATGGCGGCCGGTCCGGCGCCTGACATCCAGATCCTGCTCAACGCGGCGCCGCTCTCCGCCAAGCCCTATCTCCACAAGGCGTTCGGCAGCTTCGAGGACGGGTTCGGATTGCGCGTCGTGCTGCTCCGGCCGCAAAGCGCGGGAACGGTGTCGCTCGCCTCGGCCGATCCGCTGCAGCAGCCGCGCATCCACCAGAATTTCCTCCAGCACGAGCACGAATGGAAATCGCTGCGCGAAGGCATCCGCATGACGCGGGCGATCGCGAACCAGCGCGCGCTCGGCGATTTCATGGGCGGCGAAACCGCGCCAGGGCCGGCGTGCTCCGACAGCGACGCCGACCTCGACCGCTTTATCCGCGCGCGCGCGCTGACGACGCATCATCCGCTCGGCACCTGCGCGATGGGGACGGATGCGCGCGAGGCCGTGGTCGACGGTCAGCTTCGCGTGTTCGGCGTGGAGGGGCTCCGCGTGGTTGATGCCTCGGTCATCCCCGGCATGATCGGCGGAAACATCAATGCCGCCGTGATGATGATCGCAGAACGCGCAGCCGACATGATTCGCGCGCGGGCCGCCGCCGCGCGCCCTGCGAGTGCCGCCAACGCGGTCGCCGCGGGATCATGATGCAAAGCGCCAGCGACGCCGTCCGCGCGCCCGCCATCCGGAAGTCAGGAAGGGAAAGATGAGATGCCCAACGTAGCCATCGTCACCGGCGGCACCGGCTCGATCGGGGCGGCCATCTGCGCGCGCTTCCAGTCGCTCGGCGCAACGGTCGTCGTCGCCGATTTGGATGCGCGCCCGGTCCCCGCCGGGCAGACCTTCGTGCAATGCGACGTCACGAAGCCCGACAGTCTCCGGCGGATGTTCGATCAGGCGGCCGCGCTCGGGACGCTCACCGTCCTGGTCGCGGCGCACGGCATCTTGGCCGAAACGCCGGCCGGCGGCTCCGATCTCGAGACCGTCTCGCGCGTCATCGACGTCGATCTGAAAGGGGTCGCCTATCTCTGCGATCTGGCCGGCCCGCGCATCGCCGACGGCGGCTCGATCGTCCTGCTCAGCAGCCTCTCCGCGTTCATGGGCCGGGTGCGCAACGGCTACGCCTATCAGGCAAGCAAGGCCGGCGTGGAATCGCTGACCCGGGCTTTCGCAGTCGCCTACGGGCCGCGGCGCATCCGCGTGAATTGCATCGCCCCCGGCTTCATGGCCGCGCCGATGAAGGGGCCGGGCGCCCAGCTGCGCCAGCGCCAGGGCGGCAACGACGTCGTGGTTCAGACGATCCCCATCGGCCGGCTGGTCGAGGCATCGGAAGTCGCGAACGCCACGGCCTTTCTCTGCTCGCAGGAAGCGGCGGCGATCACGGGCATCGTCATGCCGATCGACGGCGGACAGCGCGCTTACT
>CAZUYG010000052.1:1170-6376 GCA_964624265.1 uncultured Candidatus Odyssella sp. | reverse complement strand
GCGGCGAGGGATTCGACTCCCTGGCGGTCCATCTCGGCGAGCAGTTCGCGGTTGATTCGCGACGCGGCCTCCCAGCCGCGATAGACGATCGCGGTCAGAACGTCGATGGCGACAGCGCCGGCCGCGAGCACCTGGAATGCGTCGGCGCCGGAGAAGACGCCGCCGTTGGATTTCACCGCGATGCGGCCGCGCGCGGCGTCGACGACATCGCGCACGGTGGCCAGGTTGCGCGCGAAGGTGATGCGGCCGCTCGTGGCCCCGACGCCGAGGGAAACGCGCTTGTCCTCGCGCTTGTAGATGCCCGGGATCACGACGGCGTCGAGGCCGTAGCGCACGGCCATCTCGACCAGGCCAAGCCGGTTCTGCCGTTCGGCCTCGGTCACGTAGAAGCCCATCTTGACGAACACCGGCTTGTGCTTGCGCGCCGCCACGCCGCTCAACAGCCGTTCGAAATTATGCGGCTCGTGCATTTCGCCGCGATCATCGCGGTTGTTGGGGCATTGAAGGCCGAGCTCGATCGCGTCCACGTGCGGCTGCACGGCCTCGAAAGAGCGGAGATAGAGCTCGACCGTCGGCGCATCGATGTTGGCGATCACTCTCGTGCCGGTGCCGTCGCGACGCCGGCGCAGATTGGCAAGACAGGCCTCGAGGCCGGTGCTCGGCAGGCCGTAACAGTTCAGCATCGACTGTTCGGCCGGGTAGCGGATCAGCCGCGGCTTCGGATTGCCCGGGCGGCGATCGGGCAGGATCGAGCCGACGGTGATCGCGCCGAAGCCGAGCTGCATCAGCCCCGGCAGCGCCTCGGCATTCTTGTCGAGGCCAGCCGAAACCCCGATCGGATTGGCCAGCTCCAATCCGCCGACTCGCGTTGCGAGCCGCCGGTCGGCGACGCGCAGCCGGCGCGCGGCCCGCCGCCACGGAAACCCGCTGCGCAGCGCGAGCTTGCCGAGCTCGTGCGCCGTCTCGCCGGGAAGGGCGAACAGAACCGGGCGGAGAAAGCGTTCGTAGAATGTGCGGTCGCTCATGATCCCTCCCTGCGCCGGCGGCGCGGCGACCGGCATGCCGGCGGTCAGAAGCCCTTGAGCTCCTGCTCGGTCATGCCCGTCGCTTTCGCGAGGAAGCTCAAATCCACGTATTTCTCGACGTCCGCCGAGTGATCCTTCTTGGCCCAGCCCACGTCATACATCTGCTTCGCGGTGAGCTTGATGTCCTCCACCGTCACCTTGATCGTCAGGCGCAGAAAGTCTTTCTGGATCATCTCGACGACCGGCTTGGGGAAGGTCGTTTCCTTCTGCTCCAGCTCGACCTGCTTCGCCGTGTCCGCGACGAACATCTTCATCGCCTCGGCATGCGACGCGACGATTCGCTGAACGAACTCGGGCTTGTCCTTCGCCAGGTCGCGGCGCACGGCCTGCCCGATCTCCCAGCGCCCGGCGCCCGGCCCGTAAACGTGGTGGATGACCTTTGCGCCGGTGTTGGCCACGGCGAGCGCCGCGAAAGGCGCAATCGTCATGGCCATATCGACCTCTTTCCCGTCCACGGCGCGGATGTGATTCGGAAACGGGATGTTGAAGATGCCGACATCCTTCTCGCTGATGCCGTTGCTCTTCAGCAGGTTCGTCAGTTTGAGATGCTGCTGCGATCCGGTGGGGACGCCGATCTTGACCGGGTTGCCGGCGGCCTTGCGGGCCTCGATCAGTTTCTTGAGGCCGGGCATGTCGTCCTTCGCGAGCGACAGGTCTTTGCCGCCGAACAGAACGTTGTATCCGCCGCCCCAGCCGATCACGACCACGAGGTTCATGCCCTCATCGATCGCGCGCACCACGTGCTGCGCCGTGAGGTTGCCCATCTCCAGCTCTTTCTGTTCCATAGCCAGGATGACGGCGGTCGAGTCGTTGAAGGTCTTCAGCTCGTATTTGAGCTTGTACTTGTCCTGCACCATCGGCAGCGTGACCTTGAGCGCGCCCAGCGCGCCGCGCTGAAGCCCGTGGCGCACCACGTCCTGCGCCGATGCCGGCGCGGCGGCCATACCCAGCGCAAGAACGGCGAAGGCCGCCGTCCGCAAAACCAATTTATTCCGCATGACCATCTCCCCCTCGATTAGGTCCACCGGCGGGCGGCCGCGTCGCCCCTGAGAGACGGAGCGACGCATGAACCCAAGGCCCGGAAATCGCGATAGTAGGCAACAACGGCTGCGGTGTCCCTCGTGAATTTCACCGGCGGCGCCGTTTCAGGCCGCTCCTGCAAGCTTCGCATGGCGGCCGGCGCGGCCGCCCCCGTTTTCGAGGAGTTGGAGCCCGCGCAAGCGCTGCCCGGCATTCGCCGTTTCATGCGGCAGAAGCCGCTCAATTCAGCGCCACTTGCGAAGGCGGCCATTGTTCTCGGCGCCGCAGCGCGCCTTTGAAGCATTGCAGCCGCGCGAATCGGGCCGGCCTCCGTTCTTACGCGGCGGCCTCGCGCTGCCGTCCGCGGTTCAGCGACCCGGCCACTTCGTCGACGGACTGCACATCGCCGAAAATCATGTAAAACGTTGCCAGGGTCGCGTTGTGCTCCGCATCGGTATAGGCGGCCAGTGCGTCGTGGACCATCACGACCTTGTAGTTGAGCATCATCGCATCGCGCGCCGTGCTTTCGCAGCAGACGTTCGTCGTCGTGCCGGCGATGAGGAGCGTGTCGACCCCGGCGCGGCGCAGGTGGTTGTCGATGTCCGAAGACCCCTGGATGAAGGCGCTGAACCGCTTCTTCACGACGTGCTGGTCTTCCGGCCTGGCGTCGAGCGCCGGCCACAGGGCGTGGCCCTCGTGCCCGATATCCATGCTGGCGTAGCGCCAGTCGGCGTAGGTCCGGCTCATCAGGTGGTCGTGATAGATCGACCAGGATTCGCGCGTATCGTTGGTCGCGGTCTTCACCCAGACAACGCGTCCGCCCGCGGCGCGGATCAGCGCGGCCAGCCGGTTGACGTTGGGCACGATCTCGCGCGCCATCGGAACGGCCTGGTAGTCGGAATGCATGAAGTAATTCTGCATATCCACGACGAGCAGCGCCGTCTTCGACGGAACGATCGTGTCGTAGGGATGCGCTCGCCCGATGCGCTCGCGCACCATGTCGACGACATGCGCCGGTATCGAAAGCTTGTGCATCCAGGCTCCCTCGGTCGCCGCCGCTGCGAACCGCGCGACGCGGGCGACGATAGCCGACCGTGCAACGCGTATCCAGACGCGCGAAGCGGCTGTGCCGTCCTTCGGTAGACAACACTGTACTCGCCAGTCTACTTTTGATCCCGGAGGGGCGGATGGCGGCGGCGCAAATCGTTGTCGATCGGGTGAGCCACTACTACCGGCCGGCGCGCGGACGCGAGGTGCGGGCGCTCGACGAAGTTTCGCTCGAGATCGGCGCGCGGGAAGTCGTGGCGCTGCTCGGGCCCTCGGGCTGCGGAAAGTCCACGCTTCTATACCTGATCGGCGGATTCCTCCCGACCGTCGAGGGCCGCATCGTCGTCGACGGAAAGCCGGTGACCCGCCCCGGCCCGGATCGGGGCATCGTTTTTCAGCATTTCGCGCTGTTTCCGTGGAAAACCGTCCGCCAGAACGTGCTCTACGGCCTCGAGCGCGCCGGCGTGCCGCGAGCGGAACGCGAGGAACGGGCCCGGTCGTTCATCCAGCTCGTCGGGCTTGCCGGTTTCGAAGACAGCTTTCCCGCGCACCTCTCCGGCGGGATGAAGCAGCGCGCCGCCATCGCGCGAACGCTCGCCTTCGATCCGGGCATATTGCTGATGGACGAGCCTTTCGGCGCACTCGATTCGCAGACGCGAAGCCTGATGCAGACCGAGCTGCTGGCGATCCTCCAGCGCTCGCCGAAAACCGTGATCTTCGTGACGCACGACGTGCAGGAGGCGGTTTATCTCGCCGGGCGGGTCGCGGTGATGTCGGCGCGGCCCGGCCGCATCAAGCAGATCGTCGACACCAGTTTCGACAAGAACGACCCCCACATTCACAGGGCGAAGCAGTTCGTCGACAAGGTCGACGAGCTGTGGGGCATGGTTCGGGCCGAAGCCATAGCGGCGCAGGGAACGCGGGCGGGGTGACGGGCGCGCTCAACCGCTATCTGCCGCTGCTGCTGCTGGCGCTGCTTTGGGAGGCGGCCGCGCGGACGGGCGCCATTTCGAAGCTCGCGCTGCCGCCGATCAGCGAGGTGTTCGTCGCGTGGTTCGAGCTGCTGCGCGACGGAGACCTCTTCGCCAACGGAGGCAGTTCGCTTTACCGCGCCGGCGCCGGCTTGCTGCTCGCGATCGTCGTCGGCATGGCGGCCGGAATCTTCATGGCGTGGTCCCGGCCGGTCAACATCCTGATCGCGCCGCTGATCGAAATCTTCTATCCGCTGCCGAAATCGGCGCTGATCCCGGTCATCGCGTTCTGGCTGGGCTTCGGCGACGGCTCGAAGATCCTCCTTATTTTCCTCGGCTGCATGCTGCCGGTCACGATCGGCGCCTTCAATGGGGCGCGCAGCAGCGAGCAAGTCTTGCTGTGGTCGGCGCGCGGGATGGGGGCGGGGCGCCTGCGCGTGTTGTGGGACGTGGTCGTGCCGAGCGCACTGCCGGAGATGCTGGGCGGAATTCGCACGGCCATCGCGCTGTCGTTCGTGCTGCTCGTCACCAGCGAGCTGATTTCGTCGCAGCGCGGCTTCGGCCACATGATCGGCGTTCTGGGCTCGGGCGGCATCTACGATGCCATGTTCGCCGTCGTGCTCACCGTGGCGCTGCTCGGGTTCATCGCCGATCGACTGTTTCTGCGCGCCATGCGCCGGATGCTGCGATGGCGGGAATAGACGCGGAGAATCGCCGCTCGGCCGTGGGGGCGCCGGGGATCGCGCGCGCGGCTCGCTCGATCGCGGCGCGCAGCGCCTCGGTCGTCTTGCTGCTGATCCTTTGGGAAACGCTGGTCCGGAGCGGGGCCGTCACGCCGTTTCAGCTGCCGTCGCTCCTGCGCGTTGCCGAGCGGATCGGGTCCGACGCGGCATCGGGCGAGCTGTTCTTCAACGCGGGCCTCACGCTCTATCGTGCGCTCACAGGCTTTGCGATCGCCGGAATCGCGGGCGTCGCCCTCGGCATGCTGATCTTCAAGAGCGCCGCCGCGCGCTGGTTCTTCGATCCGATCATCTCGGCCGGCTTCCCGATGCCGAAAGTCGCGTTCCTGCCGATCATCATCCT
>CAZUYG010000052.1:0-1070 GCA_964624265.1 uncultured Candidatus Odyssella sp. | reverse complement strand
TCGCGCATGGCGGACTCGCCGGGAACCTTCGCCGGCCTCGTGGTCACCACGATCTTCGGCTACGCGGCGATCAAGGCGATGGCGATGGTCCGCCGCCGTCTGCTCCGGTGGCATCAGGAGACGCAGCAGACCGGAGGGATCTAGCCCGGTGCGCCGTCACGATATGGCAATTCCCGTTTCGCTCTGACAAAATGACCGGCATGAACTACGACACGATCAGCGTCACGCGCCTCTCGCCGCATATCGGCGCCGAGATCGGCCGCGTCGATCTCACGAAGCCTTTGAGCAATTCGCAGGTCGAGGAGATTCACAGGGCCCTCATCGATAACCAGGTGATCTTTTTCCGCGAGCAGCCCATCGACGTGCCGACGCTGAAATCGTTCGGGCTGCATTTCGGCAAGCTGCATATCCATCCGCTGAAGGGCATGGATGGCCATCCCGAAGTCCGTCCGCTCCATGCCGACGCGAATTCCAAGCACGTCTCGGGCGAAGACTGGCACACCGACATGTCGTGCGCGGAAATTCCGCCGATGGGGAGCATCCTCTATCTGCACACGCTGCCGCCGATCGGCGGCGACACGATCTTCGCCAGCATGTACGCGGCCTACGAGGCGCTCTCGCCGCGCATGAAAGCCTATCTCGAAGGCCTGACCGCGACGCACGACGGCGCGCTGGCGTTCGGCCGTTTCGATCCCACGAAGAAATATCCGGTGGCGGTCCACCCGGTCATCACCCGCCACCCGGTCAGCGGGCGGAAGGTCATCTACGTCAATCGCGGCTTCACGGCGCGCATCAACGAATTGCCACCCGCGGAAAGCGCGGCCGTGCTGTCATTCCTGTATCAGCACGTGGAAAAGCCCGATTTTCAGATGCGCTTCACCTGGCGCAAGCATTCGATCGCCTTTTGGGACAATCGCTGCACCCAGCATCTCGCGATCTGGGACTATTTCCCGAATACGCGCTCGGGCTATCGCGTCCAGGTGGATGGAGACGGACCGCCGCTCGCGGGCTAGAACCGCGCGGGCCGCGTGGCGGCGCCGTTTCGGCCGTCAGAACGGAACGACCAATCC
>CAZUYG010000051.1:0-10393 GCA_964624265.1 uncultured Candidatus Odyssella sp. | reverse complement strand
CCGCCGATTCGTACCCGAGCAGCGCGCCGCCGCGGCCGCGGCGGCGCTGCGCCGCTGCATCGGGGACGCGGCGCGCGTTCTCCCCGGCATCACCATTGAAATCCACCGCATCCTGCTCGCCGAGCCGCTGGTGCCGCGCGCCGGAAGCGAGAAGCTCGTTGCCGCGCTTGCCCGTCATGCGCGCGCGATCCTCGGCGAGGAGATCAAGGCCACCGGCGTACCGCTCTATACTGACGCCCGCCACTACAGCGCCGCCGGCATCCCGACGGTGCTCTACGGCGCCGGCCCGCGCACGCTCGCCGAATCGAACGGCCACCGCGCCGACGAGCGCCTCGTGCTCGACGATCTCTATAAGGCCACGAAGATCGTGGCGCTGGCGCTGGCGGATTTGCTCGAAGGCTAATGTGCCGGCGCGAAGCGGCGCTCGAGGCGGCGGCTGGCGAGCGAAAGCGGGTAGCACAGCGCGAAATAGATGAGGCCGACGAAGCCGTAGACGAGGAACGGCTGCAAGGTCGCGTTTGCGATCATCGACCCGGCCTTGGTGACGTCGACGAAGCCGATGATCGAGGCGAGCGCGGTGCCCTTCACCACCTGCACGAGGAAGCCAACCGTCGGCGGAATGGCGACGCGCATCGCCTGCGGCAGGATCACGAAACGCATCTGCTGGACATAGCCGAGCGCCAGGCTCTTGCCGGCGTCCCATTGGCCCTTGGGCACGGACTCGATGCAGCCGCGCCAGATCTCGCCGAGGAACGCCGCCGTGTAGAGCGTCAGCGCCAGCGCCGCGGCGAACCAGGGCGATGTCTCGATGCCGGCGAGCGCGAGCCCGAAGAAGCAGAGAAAAAGCTGCATCAGCAGCGGCGTTCCCTGTAGGATCTCGATGTAGAGGCGCGCGGCGACGCGCAGCGGCTTCGCCTCCGCCACGCGCATCAACGCGATGCCGAGGCCCAACATCCCGCCGCCCGCGAACGCGATCAGCGACAGCACGATGGTCCAGCGCGTGGCGAGCAGAAGCTGCTCGACGATATCGGCGGTGGTGAAATCGCTCACGCCGGGTTCCGGAAGCGGAAAGCCCGCGCGCCGATCAGGGCGAAGATCTGGCGGAAGCCGACCGCGAGCGCGAGGTAGAGCAGCGTCACGATGAAGTAGACCTCGAAGTTCCGGAAATTGCGCGACTGGATGAAACCCGCCGCGAAGGTCAGCTCCTCGGCCGAGATCTGCGAGACGACCGAGGAGCCGAGCATCACGATGATGAACTGCGAGGTGAGGGCCGGATACACCTTGGCCAGCGCCGGGATCAGGATCACGTGGCGGAACACCAGCCAGCGCGAAAGCCCGAGGCTCAGGCCCGCTTCGATCTGGCCCCTGGTGGTGGCGTCGAGGCCGGCGCGCACGATCTCGGTCGCATAGGCGCCGAGATTGAACACCATCGCGATCAGCGCCGCCTGCTCCGCGTCGAGCTTCACGCCGGCGCTGGGCAGCCCGAAGAAGATGAAGAAGAGCTGCACGAGGAACGGCGTGTTGCGCACCAGCTCGACATAGGCGCCGGCCAGCCAGCGCACCGGCGCCGCGCGCGAGCGGCGCCCGAGCGCGCCGGCGATGCCGACGACGAGCCCGAGCACCGTCGCGATGGCGCTCAGGCGCACCGTCAGCCATACGCCGTTCAGCAGCAGGTCCCAGTAGTGCAGGACCGCGCCGAAATCGAACTGGTAGCCCATCGCCGCGCGGCGCGCGGCTCAGCTCGGCAGATCGGCCGGGAGCGGCTGGCCGAGCCACTTCTTCGCGATCGCGTCGAGGCGGCCATCCTGCTTGGCCTTCGCGATGATCGCGTTCACCTTCTCCTTCAGCTTCTCTTCGCCCTTGTTGAGGCCGATGTAGCAGGGCGAGTTCTTCATGATGAACTTGGTCTCGGGCCGGTTCTTGGGATTGCGCGCGATGATCGCCGCGGCGACGACGTTGCCGGTGGCGACGAACTCGACCTGGCCGGAGAGGAACGCGGCGATCGTCGCGTTGTTGTCCTCGAAGCGCTTGATGGTGGCGTTCGGCGGCGCGATCTTCGTGAGCTCCAGGTCCTCGAGCGCGCCGCGCGTCACGCCGATGGTCTTGCCGGCGAGGTCCTCGGCCTTGGCAACCTTGGCGCCCGCCGGGCCGAACACGCCCGAGAAGAACGGCGCATACGCCGCGGTGAAGTCGATCACCTTCTCGCGCTCGGGATTCTTGCCGAGGCTCGAGATCACGAGGTCGGCCTTCTTGGTCTGGAGATAGGGAATGCGGTTGGCGCTGCTGACGGGCACGACCTCGAGCTTCACGCCGAGATCCTTCGCGATCAGCGCGGCCATGTCGACGTCGTAGCCCTCGGGCTTCATGGCCTTGCTCACGGAGCCGAACGGCGGGAAGTCCTGCGGCACGGCGATGCGGATCGTGCCGCGTTTCATGATCTCTTCGAGCGTATCCGCCCGCGCGGGCGCTCCGTTGACGAAATTGAGGGCAAGGACGGCGGCGAGTGCGAGAAACTTGGTCAACCTTCTCATGCGTAAGCCTCCCAGATCACGTGGCGTGCCGCGCAGCCGGATGCCGCGCGGCAGCAGGTTCCACGACGCAAGAACCATGCCTTGCCGGGGCCGGCGCGGCTTCGCCCGGTTCTACGCCCGCAGCGGCGCGTCGTACGCGCCGCCGCGTGGGGGCGCATGGCGCGCATACGCGATCGGGATTGTCGCGCGGAAAAGAGTCGATAGATTGCGGCGGCGTCTTCTCCGATGTCCGGATAAATGAAAGCGATTCAATATTCGCGCTACGGCGGGCCCGAGGTTCTGGAACTCGTCGATTTGCCCGAGCCGGCGCTGCCGCCGGACGGCGTGCTGATCGAAATTCACGCCGCCGGCGTGGCGCCCGGCGACACGAAAGTGCGCAAGGGCGTGCTGCAGCACATCTTCGCGGTGACCTTGCCGAAAGTGCCGGGCCGCGACGGCGCCGGCATCGTCGTGGCCGCCGGGCCCAAAGCTAAATACGCCCGCGTCGGCGATCGCGTCTGCTTCGTCGCCCAGCACATCGAGCAGGGCGGGGCGGCCGAGAAGATCGCGCGGCGCAAGGGCGAGATCGCGCCGCTCCCGGCGAACGTCTCGTTCCTCGAGGGCGCCGCGCTCTGCCACGCCGGCATGTGCGCATGGATCGGCATGGTCGAGGTCGCCGCCGTGAAGCCTGGCATGAAGGTGCTGGTGCACGGCGCCGGCGGCGCCATCGGCTCGCTGTCCGTCCAGATCGCAAAGCATTTCGGGGCGGAGGTGGCGGCCACCACCCGCGGCGCGAACGCCGACTACGTGAAGGCGCTCGGCGCCGATCACGTGATCGCCTACGACCGCGAGGATTTCACCCACCGCCTCGCGGATTACGACGTCGTCTACGACCTCGTCGGCGGCGACGTGCACCGGCGCTCCTACCGCGTGCTGAAGCGGGGCGGCACGCTCGTCTGGCTCATCGCCGAGCCGATCGAGGATCTCTCTGCCGAATACGGCGTGGCGCTGAAGCAGGCGAAGATTCACGACCGCATCGAGACGCTCGAAAACGTGCTGGCCCTCGCCGGCAAGGGCGTGCTGAAGCCGCAGGTCGGCGCGGTGTTCCCGCTGGCCGCGGCGGCCGATGCGCATCGTCTGGTCGAATCGGGCGCGCACACGCGCGGCCGCGTCGTGCTGCAGGTGAGGTAGCCGTGCAGTATCGCGTCGGTATCGACATCGGCGGAACCTTCACCGACATCGTGCTCGCGGGCGAGGACGGTTCGCGCGCGCACTGCAAGGTGCTGACCACGCCCGACGATTTCGGCCGCGCCATTTCGGAAGGCCTGGCGCAGCTGATGCAGCGCCACGGCGTGCGGCCGGAACAGATCGCGCGCATCGTCCACGCCACGACGGTCGCGACGAACGCGATCCTCGAAGGGAAGGGCGCGTCCACCGGGCTCGTCACCACCGAAGGCTTCCGCGACGTGCTCGAGATGCGCCGCCTGCGCATCCCCGAAATGTACACGCTCGGCTATCCGAAGCCGCCGCCGCTGGTGCCGCGCCGGCTGCGCTTCGAGGTCGGCGAGCGCATGGGTCCGCGCGGCGAAGTCCGCCGCCCGCTCGACGAGGCGAGCGCGCGCGCGGCCGCCGCGCAGCTCGCCGCGGCCGGCGTCGAATCGGTCGCAATCGCGCTGCTGCATTCCTACGCGAACCCGGCGCACGAGAAACGCGTGGCCGAGATCGTGGCCGCGGCGCTGCCGAACGCGTTCATCACCTGCTCGTCCGACATCCTGCCGGAAATCCGCGAATACGAGCGGACGAGCACGACGGTGATCAACGCCTATCTCGGCCCGATCCTGCGCGGGTATTTCGCCTCGCTCCGCCGGCATCTCGGCGCGCTCGGCATCGCGGCGCCGGTCGACATCATGAAGTCCGACGGCGGCGTAATGTCGGTGCGCATGGCCGCGGAAAAGCCGGCCTATCTCGTCGAATCTGGCCCGGCCGCCGGCGTCATCGGCGCCGCCAAGCTCGGCGCGCGCGAGAAGGCGCGCGATTGCCTCACGCTCGACATGGGCGGCACCACGGCCAAGGCCTCGATCGTCGAACGCGGCCAGGTCGCGCGCACCGGCGATTACGAGGTCGGCGCCGGCATCAACTTGAGCAGCAAGCTCGTGATGGGCGGCGGCTACGCGCTGAAGCTGCCGGTGATCGACATTTCGGAAATCGGCGCGGGCGGCGGCAGCATCGTGTCGGTGGATCGCGGCGGCCTGCTGCATGTCGGCCCCAAGAGCGCGGGCGCGGCGCCCGGCCCGGTGGTCTACGACCGTGGCGGCGCCGACCCGACCTTCACCGACGCGGTGGTGGCGCTCGGCTATCTCAATCCGTCCCGGCTGCTCGGCGGCGACCTGCCGCTCAATGCCGGCAAGGCGCGCGCGGTGCTCGAAGAGCGCGTCGCCAGGCCGCTCGGCCGCGATCTTCGCGACACCGCCTACGGCATTTTCGAGGTCGCGTGCGGCACGATGGTGCGCGCGGTGAAGGCGGTGTCCACCTATCGCGGGCGCGATCCGCGCGATTTCGCGCTGTTCGCGTTCGGCGGCAACGGCCCCGTCGTCGGCGCCGCGATCGCCGATCTGCTCGAAATGCGCGAGGTCGTCATTCCGCTGGCGCCCGGCGTGTTCAGCGCGGTCGGCCTGCTGCTTTCCGACATCGAGCAGGAAAAGAGCCGCGCGTTCCTGCGCCCGCTGTCGTCCGTCGATGCGGGCGAAATGGAAGCCGTCTATGCCGAGATCGAGCGCGCGCTGCGCGCGGATTTCGCCGCCGACGGCTACGGCGAAGCGGAGGTCGCGCTCGCGCGGTTCGCCGACCTTCGCTATGCGGGCCAGGCGCACGAGCTGTCCGTGCCGTTCTCGGCCGAGCGCGCGGCGATGGCCGAAGCGTTCGGCGCGGAGCATGCGCGCACCTATGGCCACCGCGCCGAGGCGGAAGCGGTCGAATGCGTGGCCCTGCGCGTGAAGGGCCGCGTCGTGAAGGCGCGCGAGGAGCCGCCGCCTCCGCCGCTGGCGAAGGCCAACGGCGCGGCGCCCGCGTCGCGCGCGGCCGATTTCGGCCCGCGCCACGGCCAGGTCGAGGCGCCGGTGCTGACGCGCGCGGCGCTCGCCGCTGCCGGCACGCGCGCCGGCCCGCTCATCGTCGAGGAATACGATTCCACCACGATCGTGCCGCCCGGCTGGTCCGCGCGCGTCGACGCGGCCGGCAACATCCATCTCGCGCGCGAGTGAAGCCCATGCGCCCCAACACCGATCCGATCACGATGGAAGTGGTGAAGAACGCGCTCTCGTCGATCGCCGACGAGATGGCGCTGGTCATCATGCGCACGGCCTATTCCTCGATCGTGCGCGACTCGATGGATTATTCGACCGGACTCTGCGACCGCGAGGGCCGCGTCGTCGCCCACGGCCTCACGATGGCGCTGCATCTCGGCTCGTTCCCCGACGCGATGCGCTGCCTGATCGCCGACTATGCCGGCCGGATCGAGGAGGGCGACGTCTTCGTCTGGAACGATCCCTATGGCGGCGGCGGCATGCACCTGCCCGACGTCTACATCGTGCAGCCGATCTTCGTGGCCGGCGCGCTCGAGGGCTATGCCGCCACGCTCGTGCACCAGATCGACATGGGCGGCATCGCCCCCGGCAGCACCGCGGTCTACGCCACCGAAGTGTTCCAGGAAGGCCTGCGCATCCCGATCGTCAAGATGTACGAGCGCGGCAAGCCGAACGAGACGTTCTTCAAGATGATGGAGAAGAACACGCGCATGCCGGAAAAGCTCGCCGGCGACATGCGCGCGCAGATCGCGGCCTGCCGCACGGCCGACAAGGCCTATCGCGCGCTGATCGAGAAGTATGGCGCCGAGAATTTCCGGCAACTCGTGTCCGATCTCCACGATCACGCCGAGCGCATGATGCGCGCGGAGATCGAGGCGCTGCCCGACGGGCAGTGGAGCTTCACCGACTACATCGACGGGCTCGGCGAGAATCCGGAGCCGCTGCCGCTCAAGGTCACGGTCACGATCAAGGGCGGCGACATCACGGTCGATTGGACCGGATCGGCGCCGCAGGTGAAGGGCGCCATCAACTGCCCCGTGCCATTCGTCAAGTCGGCCGCGCATCTGATCCTGAAATGCATCGCGCGCGACGACGTGCCGAATTTCGAGGGCTTCACGCGGCCGATCCTCCAGGTGGCACCCGAGGGCACCATCGTCAATCCGCGCCTGCCGGCGGCGTGCGCCGCGCGCGCGATCATCGGCTGGCGCGCGATCGACGTGCTGCTCGGCGCATTCGCGCAGATCGCGCCCGACCGCGTTCCCGCCGGCGGCGAGGGCGGCGTCAGTTTCCCGATCATCAGCGGCTTCCATCGCGGCCAGCGCTATGTGTGCAGCGAAACGCTGGCCGGAAGCTGGGGCGCCATGGCCGGCCGCGACGGCGTGTTCGCGGTGCCCAATCCCGGCGGCAATCTCACGAACCAGCCGGTCGAGATGATCGAGGCGCTCTATCCGATCGAGGTGACGGAATACGGGATGGTGCCGAATTCGGGCGGACCGGGAGAGTTCCGCGGCGCGCCGGCCTTCATTCGCGCCTACAGAATGCTCGGCGACGAGGCGGCGCTCATCATGCGGTCCGACCGCCGGCGCTTCCTGCCTTACGCGCTCGCGGGCGGCGCGCCCGGAACGCCCTCGTGGAACTTCATCAATCCCGGGCCGCAGCAGCGCATCCTGCCGGTGATGCCGATGGATGCGGTGCGGCTCGGTCAGGGCGACGTGTTCGCGCATGTTTCGGCCGGCGGCGCCGGCCGCGGCGATCCGCTCGCGCGCGATCCCGCCGCGGTGCTCGACGACGTGATCGAAGAACGCATCACGCTCGCCTACGCGCGCGAGGTTTACGGCGTCGTCATCGATGCGGCGATGGCCGTCGATGCGGCGGCCACGGCGGCGGCGCGCGCCGCCATCGCCGCCCGCCGCGGCGATGGGCCGGAGGCGCGGCCGGCCTATCTCGAGTTCTTCCTGTCGCGCTTCGGCATCAACGAGTTCGAGCGGGTCGGCGAGCGCGAGCTGCGCGTCGGGTGACCGGCGAAATCGCGAAAGGATTGCGCCGGGGTCATAACTGAGCGATATTCAGTTTTGCTTGCCGCCCTGTCCCGTTCGAGGCCACGCCATGCCCGACAGCATTGCCCCCGAATCCCTGAGCCGCCTCGTCCTGCCGGACCGCGTGCACCGCAGCCTCTACACCGATCCCGCGATCTTCGAATTGGAGATGACGCGCATCTTCGGGCGCTGCTGGCTGTTCCTCGCGCACGAGAGCCAGATCCGCGCGCCCGGCGATTTCGTCCGCGCGCGGCTCGGGCGCGAGGACGTGATCGTCACGCGCGCGCGCGACGGGCGCATCCACGCGCTGGTCAACCGCTGCACGCATCGCGGCGCGCAGGTCTGCCAGGCCGAGCGCGGCAACGCCGGCGGCTTCGCCTGCCCTTATCATGCCTGGACCTTCGGGCTCGACGGCGCGCTGAATTCGGTGCCGCACCGGCAGAGCCTGCCGCCCAGTTTCGATCTCAAGGATCCCCGCCTCGCGCTCGCCGCGGTGCCGCGCGTGGAAAGCTATCGCGGTTTCGTGTTCGGCAGCATGGCGCCAGAGGGCGTAGGGCTTCGCGAACATCTCGGGCCGATGGCGGCGGTGATCGACAATTTCATCGATCGCGCGCCCGACGGCGAGATCGAGCAGGCCGGCGGCATCGCGCGCCAGGAATATCGCGGCAACTGGAAGCTCCACCACGAGAACGCGAACGACACGCTGCACCCCGGCTTCGTGCACGAATCGTCGGTCTCGGCCGCGCGCGCCGACCAGCGCGACTACGCCGCGCCGACCTATGACGGCCACCAGACGCACACGCAGATGCTCTCGAACGGCTTCGGCGTGCGCGAATGGCAGGGCCTGGCGCTCACCAGCTTCCCGGCGGGGCATTCCTACATGGGCGGCTTCTATCGCGGCGGCGTTCTTTCGCCGGACCGCGACGATCCGGACTGGCGCGAATACCGCGCGCGGCTCGTCGCCCGGCATGGCGAGGAGAAAACGGCGCGCGTGCTCGGCGAAGACCGCTTCAACAACCTGCTCTATCCGAACGTCAGCCTCAACGCGCAGTACCAGCAGGTCCGCGTGGTCACGCCCCTCGCGGTCGACCGCACGCGCGTCACCGCATTCTGCTTCCGGCTGAAGGGTGCGCCCGATGCGCTGTTCCACCGCGCGGTGCGGTTCCTTACCAATCTCTCTTCGCCGGCCTCGATGATCCTGTCCGACGACATCGAAATCTTCGAGCGCGTGCAGGGCGGGCTCGCCAATGCCGGGCCGGAATGGCTCGATCAGTCGCGCGGGCTTGGCGCCGACCGCACCGAGGCCGACGGGCGCACGGTCTCGACCGGCCTGAGCGAACTGCCGCATCGCGCGCAATATGCGGCATGGCTGCGCTACATGACGGCGGCGGCATGAACGCGGCGGTGGAGAGCGACGTGAAGGGCGAAGCGGAAGCGTTCCTGATCGCCGAGGCGCGCCTGCTCGATGCCGGCCGCTTCGAAGAATGGCTGGCGCTTTTCGCCGAAGACGGGTTTTATTGGGTCCCGGCCGCGCCCGGCCAGAGCGATCCGTTGAACCATCTTTCGATTTTCTACGAAGACAAGAGCGTGCTCGGCATGCGCGTGCGGCGCCTCGGCCATCCGCGCGTCTATTCCGCCCAGCCGGCGCCGCGCACCGTACACCTCGTCGGCAATGTCACTGCCGCGCGCGGCGACGAGCCGGGCATCGATTGCGAGGTCCGCTCCAGCGTGATGGTGGCGGAATACCGGCCCGGCCAGTCGGCCGACCGCCGCGTTTGGGCCGGTCAGCAGACGCACAAGCTCCGCCGCACGCCCGAGGGCTGGCGCATCGTGCTGAAGCGCGTCGATCTCGTCGATTGCGACGCCGTGCACGGCATCCTCGCGGTCCCGATCTGAGCGGGGGCGGATGGCGCAGGTCCTGAAGCCGGCGGTCCGCCGGCTGATCGTCGAGAAGGCCGGCGCCGTCTTCAGCAGCGAGGGCTATCACGCCGCCACGGTGTCGATGATCGCGGCGCGCGCGGGCGTCGCCGTCGGCACGGTCTACACCTATTTCCCGTCGAAGCTGCACCTGCTCTACGCCGTGTACCGGCCCTGGCTCGAAGCGCGCATGGACCAGATCGAGAGCAAGGCCGATGCCGCGAAAACGGCGCGCGGCAAGCTGCGCGCGATCATCCTCGGGCTGTGGCGCGACACGCCGATGCACAATCCCGGTCTCGCCAACAGCCTGATGGAGGCGCTGGCCACCGCCGATCCGGCCAAGGGCAAGATCGAGCCGCTGCTGCTGTGGAACGAGCGCCGCCTGGTCGAGCTGCTCGCCAAGGCGCTGCCGCGCTCGCGCCGCCGCTATGCCGATGCGCTGGTCGGCAATCTTCTGCTGATGGCGTACGACGGCTACGTCATCAACCGCCGGCTCGGCGATCTTCGCGACTATTCGAAGCTCGCCGATATCGTCGCCGACATGCTGCTGGGTCGCTCGGAGAACGGCGGATAGCCGGCGCGTGCCCGCTCAATCCAGCAGCGGCGCGAACACGCGATAGAGGTTTTCCTTGCGCTCGAAGCCGGTTCCCGGCGCGTCCCACGGGCGAACGTGCCCGTCCTCGACCGCAACGCCCTCGGGATAGCCGCCGAACAGCATCTTTCCGTCGGGCGCCGCCTCGTGGCTGCCAAGGCCGAGGCCGGCCACGACATGGAACGAAAAGAGATGCCCGGCATGCGGCACGAGCCGGGTGCGCGACCAGCCGGCCTCTTCGAGCAGCGCGATGAT
>CAZUYG010000050.1:0-10521 GCA_964624265.1 uncultured Candidatus Odyssella sp. | reverse complement strand
TCTTCTTAGCCATCGAACGTTCCTCCCGGGGGATTTGTTGGGCGCAGCATTGGCCCGGCGCGGCCGAAAATCAACGGCGGCAGGGCCGCAGCCGGTCAGCCCAGGCCCGCCGAATCGAGCCAGGCCTCGAAAAAGAGCTTGCCCTGCCGCAGCAGCGCCGGCGCATGGCGCTGGGCGGCGGCGCGCAGCGCCTTGACGTCGGTGCCGCGCAGCGCCCCGATCTCGCAGCAATGGCCGACGAACCAGGCCTCCAGGCCCTTTGCCGTCACTTCGGGGTGGAACTGCACCGCGAGGCCCGCGCCCTCGTAGGAAAAGGCCTGCTGCGCGTAGCGGTCGGTCGAGGCGAGCAACGTGGCGCCCTTCGGCAGGTCGAACGTGTCGCCGTGCCAGTGCAGCACGCGCGTGCGGTCCGGCGCGAGGTGAGAGAGCGGCGAGGCGGTGCCCGAGGGCGTGAGGCTCAGCGTGCCCCAGCCCACTTCCTTGCCCGCTTTGCCGGGATACACGTCGGCGCCGAGCGCCGCGGCCATGATCTGGCTGCCGAGGCAGATGCCGAGCGTCGGCTGCCGTTTCGCGAGCCGCGTCTCGGCAAGCGCGATTTCTTCGCCGAGGAACGGATAGGCGTCGCGCTCGTAGACGCCGATCGGCCCGCCGAGGAACACGAGCAGATCGCACTCGCGCAGGTCGGCGGCGCCGAGATCGTCGAGCGGCGCCTCGCGATAGCCGATCGTAAAGCCGCGCGCGGCGAGCACGTCGGCGAAAAAGCCGAGATCCTCGAAGGCGACGTGGCGTATCGCCAGGCAGCGGCGCGGTTTGCTAACCATTTGGCGCGAAGCTCAACGACAATCATTCCCCCGGCAAACCGGCGTCCCGCATCCGGTCCATGAACGCCGTTCTCTTCCCCGATCGACGCCGTGCCGTCAATCTTGACGGGCGCAATTCGAGCGGCCTCCAGCCTGGACAGCCCGCGCCGCGCGCTGTCATGGTCGGGCGCCCGCTTTCACGACCGGAGACGCGATGGACTGGTATCTGATCGGCCGGATCGCCGGCGTGATCTTCTGGCCCGCGGCGGCGGCGGTCGCGATCTATGGCGTGGGCTGGGCCATCGCGATGGCCCGTCCGCCGCAGGCCGCCCTCGAGACGCGGCGATGGGCCCGCGTGGCCGCGCTCGCGGGCTTCCTCGTGACGCTGGTGCTCACCGGCCGCGACCTTCTCCGATACACGGGCAGCGGGCCGTAGCGCTTATTTGACGGGCGTCAGCACCGGCCGGCCTTCGCGCCAGGCCTTGAGATTGTCGACGACGAGCTGCGCCATCGCGTTGCGCGTGTGATGGGTGGCCGAGCCGACATGCGGCGCGAGCACGACGTTGTCCATCTTGATCAGCGCCTCGGGCACGTTCGGCTCGTTCTCGAACACGTCGAGGGCGGCGCCGGCGATTTTCTTCTCCTGAAGCGCCTTGATCAGCGCCGGTTCGTCGACGACGGATCCGCGCGCGACGTTGATGAGATACCCGTTCGGGCCGAGCGCCTCCAGCACGTGCGCGTTGATGAGGTGGCGCGTCGCGGCGCCGCCCGGAACGATGACCATCAGGATATCGACGTCGCGCGCCATCTCGATCAGGCGCGGATAGTGGATATAGGGCTGGTCGGTCTGCAGCGTGCGGGTGTGATAGACGATCTTGAGGCCGAACGCCTCCGCGCGCCGCGCGATCGCCTTGCCGATGCGCCCGAAGCCGACCATGCCGAGCGTGCGGTTTCGCAGCGTGTCGGTGAGCGGCATCGCGGCCTTGAGCCACTTGCCCTCGCGCACGTAGCGGTCGCCCTGCGGAATGCGGCGGATCGCCGAGAGCATCAGCACGATCGCGATGTCGGCGACATCCTCGTTGAGCACGTCGGGCGTGTTCGTGACGATCACGTTGTGCGTGCGCGCGTAGCCGAGATCGATCGCGTCCACGCCGACGCCCTGGCAGCCGATGACCTCGAGCTTCGGCAATTTGCGCATGAGATCGGCGCTGGCGCCGCGCGTGCCGTCCGTGGCGATGGCGCGCACCGAGGGCGCCACTTTCGCCAGCAGCGCATCCTGGTCCGCCGCTTCCCACAGCTTGTGCACCTCGAACAGCGGCGCGATGCCCTCCATCACCCGCGGCATCAGCGGACCCACCATCACGAGACCCGGCTTCGACATTGCTCCCTCCGCGGCGTTTCTTGCGCGATTGGCCGCCAGAGATAGAGGCACTGGCGGCCAAGGGCAATCGCGCCGTGCCGGGGGCGCGCCGGGCCGTTTCGCCGCTAGTCGTAGACCGGCGGCGGCGGCGGCGGAGCGGCTCCCGGACGGTTCTGGTCCTGCAGCACCTTCGTGATGATGTCCTGGAGCTGCTCGAATCCGCCCTGCGTCTGCAGCAGGCGCAGCGCCTCGACCAGATCGAGCCCGGTCAGCCGCTGGAACTCCTCGAGGCTGACCTGGCGGAGCTGCCCGCCGATCTGGCCGAGCAGCGCGGAGAGAAATTCCGGACCGACCGGCTGCGGGTTGCACACCGGATTCGCCGGCGTGACGGTGCAGCCGAATCCGGTGCGGTAAATTCCGGTGCTGCCGCCGTTGCCATAGACGATCAGATAGCTCTGCGGGCGGTTCGCGCTGTTGTCGGCGCCGATGCCGAACAGGCCGATGAAGAAGCCGTTGGGACCGCCGGAGAAAACCGCCATCGTGCCGCGCACGCCGACCGTGGCGGTGGGAGTCCGCACGCGCACGGCCTCCTGCTCCTGCCGCGCGAGACGGCCCGAGATCACGCGCAGCGTGCCGCGCGCGACGCTGGCCGTGAGCCGGCCGGTGCCGGTGGCGGGATTGAACACGAATTCGTCGATGACCATCGACGTGTTCGGGCCGAGCGAGAACGTCGTGCCGTCGAGCAGCAGGATCTGCAGCCCGCCGCCCGGGCCGGTGACGATGCGGTCGCCGAGGAAGATTTCTTGCCCGCCCGCGAGGTTGCGGCCCACGCCGGCCTGGGGGGTGCGATACGAAATTTGCTGCACCGGGCCGCGCACGGCCGCGGCGACACCGGCCTTGGTGCCAACCTGCGCCTCGGCCGCGACCGGGGCAAATACGAGAACGAGCGCCGCGAGAAGCCCGCGCGCCGCCAAAACGATCCGTGAAGCCGGCATGGCAGCCTCCCTGGCTGGCCGATGCCCACGAACCCGACAACCCGAAATATTACGGAAGAAGCAGCCGATTCGTGCCCGGTGCGGCCATCGCCGCACCGGGAGAATTTCCGTTTCAGTGCAATCGGTTAAACAGCAGGCGCGGTGCCTAGTCGCAATAGGCCGCGACCTGTCGGCCCTTTTTCGCCTTGCCCGTGCCGGCCTTGCGCTTGTCCGCGACCTTGCGCGTCCCCGGCGGCGGCCCCTTGGCGTCGGCCCATTGCGGCGCTTTCTGCAAGTCGGCGCCACAGCAGTAATAGTACATGCACGAATCCGTGGGCACGACCACGGGCGCCGGGCCGGGCCGGTTCTGATCCTGGAACAGCTGGTCGAAGCGCTGGAACAGATTCTCGTAATTCTGCGACTCGAGCATCTGCAGCGCCTGGAAGAGGTCGAGGCCGGTCAGCGTCTCGAACTGGAGCAGATCGACCTGGCGCAGATTGCCGCTGATGAGGCCGATCAGCTGGGCGAGAAATTTCGGATCGACCGGCGCCGGGTTGCACACGGGCGCCGCCGCCGTCACCGTGCAGCCATAGCCGGTGCGGAAGATGTTGTAGAACGTGCCGTTGATGCCGATCGTCAGGTAGCTCGCCGGCGCGCCGGTCTGGTTGTTGGGGCCGACGCCGAACAGGCCGATGAAGAAGCCGTTGGGATCGCCGGACAGGATCGCCATCGTGCCGCGGATGCCGACCGTCGCCTGCGGCAGCTTCACGGTGATCGCCTCGTCGCTTTGCCGCGCAAGCCGCCCGGAGATCACGCGCAGCGTTCCGCGCGTCAGCGTCGCCGCAAGGCGACCCGTGTTCGTGGCCGGGTTGTAGACGAATTCGTCGATGACCATCGACGCATCCGGGCCGATCGAAAACGTCGTCCCGTCGAGCAGCATGATCTGCACGCCCGCGCCGGCGCGCGTGACGATGCGGTCGCCGAGGAACACTTCGTCGCCGCTGCCGACGTTGCGGCCGATCGCGGCCTGCGGCGTGCGGAACGACACCTGCTGCACCTGGCCGCGCACGGAGGCGGTAACACCGGCCTTGTCGCCGGGCGCGGCCGCCGCCGGCCCCGCGAGGCCCGCAACGAGCGAAAGCGCGACCGCGGCGCCGGCGCAAATCGAACGAATCAGCATGGCACCCCTTTCCCCCGCCGCGTTCGATGCGCGGCGGCTTCTTTGATTCAGAAATCGAACCGCTTCGTCAGCGCGGTCATGACGCGGTAGTTCTGGTAGCGGTAGTTGTCGATGTTCGAGAAGGCGCGCGTGTATTCGAAGCCGACGCTGATGCCGACGTCGCGGAGCGGACGCGGCGCGTCGGTCCAGCCCGTAAGGGTCGCAAACGGGACGCCGAAGATCGTGCGGAAGCGCACGATGTTGTCTTCGCGCTTCGTCCCGCTGATGTTGGGATCGGCCTCGTCGTACCAGTCGCCTTCCCACGAGACGTTGGTGAGCAGGAACATGCCGCGGCCGAGCAGCCAGCCGTGCTCGAGGCCGGCCTGCGCACCCGAATAATCGAAGAAGCCTTCGCGCGCTTCCTTGCGGATGCCGCTGGCGGTGAGCGTCACGCGGTGTTCGGGCGTGATGGTCCAGCGCACGCCCGCGCCGCCGCGATATTCCGCGCCGGTCCGGAATCGAGACGCAGGCGACGGCCCGGTGGCGTTGAAGACCTGATACTCGCCCGAGAAGAACGCGAAATAGTGCAGCCCGTATTTCGTCGCCCAATCGAGGCGGATGCTGCCGCCTTCCGCCGACAGCACCGAGTCGTCCTGAAGATGCGCCCAGCGGTAATGCGGCTGGATGCGGATCTCGATCGGCACGAAATCGAGCGCGATGCCGCCGCGGACGTCGATGGCACCCAAGGTGAAACGGTCGGACTTCAGCGAGAGATCGTAAAGACCAGTGACCGAGCCGATGAGCCGGTGCCGGCGCTGGAACCCGAGATCGTGTTCCACCTCGAGGCGGCCGAATGTCTCCAACGAATGCGTCTCCACCTCGCCGGGAAGCGGCACGAGGGCGCCGGAGGAGACGATGCCGCGCGTGAGCGGCGCGGCGTTGCGGTTGCTGTCGTAGTTCCAGCCGAAGCGGACGATCGCGGTGAACTTCGTCTTCTGCTTCGCGCGCGAAACCTCTGTGCGGTAATACTCGAGCTCGCGGCGCAGGCCGCCGTCCATTTCCAGCTTCAGCACGGTATCGAGTTCGCGCGAAGCCTCGTCGATCGCGTTCAGGCGATAGAGCACGATCGCGTAGAGCAGGCGCACGCGCGGGATGTTCGGGTTGCGCAGCAGGATGCGCTCGAGTGTCGAAAGCGCGCCGAGCAGGTCGCCCTGACGGATCAGCGTAAGCGCGTAGGCATAATTGAGATCGGCGTTGTCGGGATCGCGCAGCACCTCGTCGAACGTGACGTCGCGGCCCTGGAACGAGCTCGCCGGCCCGAGCGACTCGCGCTGGCTTTCCGTGCCGCGCACGGTGGATTCGGTCTCGCTGCCCGGCCGCCGCACGTCGCGCTCGACCTGAGGCGCGGTCGTTTGCGCCCAGGCGGAGCCCGCCAGCACGCTCAATAGCAACGCCGGGAATCCGACGGACTGCCCCACGCTGCGGCGGCGCCGCATACCTATCGGTCCGACCATCATCCCCCTCCGTATTTTACGACGGTGCGCCGCCACCGTGCTTCCCGCTGGCCGGAAATACTGGCCGAAACGCTACCAACTTATGAACGCATCGAGCTTACGACGCTTGCCGAGCGAACCAAAGCGAAAAGCGCGCTTGCCGATCGGCGCCAGCTTTATGGTGATACACGGACCGCCGACAGTGAAGCGTACATTGCGTGACCCGCATCACGTTCGCGGTCAGGGCGCTACTTCGTTTCGGCGACGTGGACGCCATCCCATCCGGGCAGTGGCGGACTCTGCCGGAATGCGGCGACGCGTTCGGCATAGACGGCGCAGAGGCCCGCGAGTTCGGCGCCGCCCGCCGCGCGAAGCTGCGCGAGCGCACGCTCCGCCGCGTCCCATTGCGCCGCGCGATAAGCCACGAGGAAGCCGGCCTGCATCGCCTCCAGCGCGCGAAACGCGTCGGTCCGCGCGCGGTCCGGCCCGCCGAGCAGCGTGTAGACGCGTGCCGGTTCGGTCTTCCCCTTGACGCGGATGAGATCGACCTCGAGCGCGGCGAAGTCCGGCGCCAGCGAACGCGTTTCCTCGCCGAGCAGCGTCGCGACGCCGTATGCCTTGGTCTGCCCTTCGAGGCGCGAGGCCAGATTCACGCCGTCGCCGAGCACCGAGTAGTCGAAGCGCTGTTGCGAGCCCATGTTGCCGACGCAGCACACCGCCGAATTGAGGCCGATACCGATCGCGATCGGCGCGTGGTCGCGCCCCGCCTGCCGCGCCTCTCCGGCCAGCTCGGCATTGAGCCGGTCGAGCCGCTCCAGCATCGCGAGCGCCGCCGAGCAGGCGTTCCTGGCGTGGTTCGGCTCGTCGAGCGGCGCGTTCCAGAACGCCATGATCGCGTCGCCGATGTATTTGTCGACCGTGCCGCCATGGGCGAGGATCGCGTCGGTCATCGGCGTGAGGTAGCGGTTCATGAACGCCGTGAGGCCTTCGGCGTCGAACCGTTCCGAGATCGACGTGAAGCCGCGGATGTCGGAGAACAGCAGAGTCATCGGCCGCATCTCGCCGCCGAGCTTGAGGCGCGCGGGATCCGAAGCGAGGCGCTCCACGAGCGCCGGCGCCAGATAGCGTCCGAACGCCGATCGCACCTGGCGCCGCTCGCGCTCGGTCCGGAAATAGACGACGAGCGTCGTGACCGTGAACACGAACGCGATCGCCAGCGCCGGCGAGACCGGGTCGATGAGCCAGCCGAAGCGCGCAAACGCCATCCAGGCGAGGCCGACCGCGAGCACGGCGCCGCCGAAGCCGATGGCGCCGGCCCAGGCGGCGCCGATGCGCGGCACCATCAGGATCACGAACGCGCACAGCGCGACGACGAACAGATGCTCGACCGAATCGGAGAAATCGGGCCGCAACAGATAGGTGCCCGAGGCCACCTGCTCGATCGCCTGCGCGTGCACCTCGACGCCGGGCGTGACCGGACTGAGCGGGGTCGCGCGGATATCGAGCAGGCCGGCGGCGCTGGTGCCGACGATGGCGATCCGCCCCTCCACGTCCTCGGGCTTGAAATCGCCGGCCAGCACCTTCCAGGCGGGAATCGAGACGATCGACGAGCGCCGCGCGAAATAGACCACGAGGCGCCCGTCGGCGTCGGTGGGCACGGCGGCGCGTCCGATCTGGATCGCCTCGATCGCGGCGCCCTGTTGCGCCGTGCGGATCTTGTAGGACTGCGCGCCCTGCCCGACCCGCAGCAGTTCCGCGAACAGCGTCGGATAGAACTCTTTCCCGATTCGGATGACGGCCGGCATGCGGCGCACGACCTGATCGCGCTCCGGGAACCAGTTGAGCGCGCCGTTGCCCAGTGCCGCCGCCTCCAGCTCGGGCAAGGTCGCAATCGCGTTTCGCCCGCCGAACATCGCGCGCAGCGGATTCTCTCCGCTGAAGCCGTAGCCCGCCTTGACGGCGGGGGCGCGGCCGCCCTCGTTGGCGATGAAGAAGCCGGTGACGACGCGGCTCTTCGCGATCGCCGCAGCGAAGGTCTTGTCGTTGTCGGGAAGATCGGCCGCGCGCGCCAGGAGCTGTTCCGTCTCGGGCGTCTTGGGCCACGACCTCACGACGCGGGCGGGCGAAAGGCGGTCAGGCTCGGCGAACACGACGTCGAACCCGATCACGCCCACGTTCGCCGCCGTGAGCCGGCCGACGAGGTCGGCCATCACGGTGCGCGGCCAGGGCCACTGGCCATGCCGCGCCAGCGATTCGTCGTCGATGTCGATGACGCGGACGAGCGATTCCTCGGCATTCTGCTCGCGCGGCTTGGTGCGCTGATAGGTGTCGAACGCGAGGTCGCGGAGAAGCTGCACCGGCACCGGGTCCCAGGCGCGCAGCATGACGATCAACGCGAGGCACGCCCATGGAATCAGGCGAAGCAGCCGCGTTCCCCACCGTCCCATCGGTCAGCGGCCTCGTTGGGGCCGCCCGGCGCCCGCCCTCGAGGGCATGCGTTCATGGCACGGGCTTGGCGCGGCGGCGGACATGCCGCGACGGTACCACGCCCGCCCGGCTCACGCCCATCCTTCTGGAGCGTGCATCAAGCCAGGCGCGCGGCGTGTCCGCCGGCGTCTTCCGAAATCCACCAGATCCTTCAGGGGAAATGGTGGGCGCGACAGGGATCGAACCTGTGGCCCCCGCGATGTCAACACGGTGCTCTACCGCTGAGCTACGCGCCCACGAACTGCCCAAAAGCAGCAACGCCGCCCCAAGGACGGCTTTCGAAGGCCGGACTTATCGCTTGCGCCTGTCGGGATTGCAAGACCCGGCCAGCCCTTCCGGGCGAGGCGCGACCCTATGCCGGCGGGCAGCCTCGAACGACGACGTCCGCGTCGGCGGCGCGCGGGAGACCTGACCCGCCCCGTCAGTAGCAGCGTGTCCCGACGAAGTGCCGCTGCCAGCCGAAGTAATAGTCGTAGAGCCAGCGGTAATAGTTGTAGCACTGGCCGTAGTAATAGCCGTGCCGGGCCTCGCCGAGGGCGCCGGCCGGCGCCTTTCCCTGCGTCAATTCCGCCGGTCGGACCGTTTCACCCGGCAATTCGAAGCTGATGCGTCCGTTGGTGCTCTGCGCGAGCGCGACCCCGGCGCTGAGCGCCGCGGCGAGTACGGCAATGCTGCCAAAATGCCTGGTTCTCATCTTCTCCCCCCGGGCGGGCGGCGGGCGGGCGCACTGGTGCCGCAGCCCCTGCGGCTGCTCGCGCAGGCCCGATCCGCACATTTACCAAGGATGCAATGCCGGCGCCTTCGATCACAGTGACAACCGTCACAGGTTCGGCCGCAAACTGCCTGAGGCGACATCTCGCCCAATCGCTGCAACGCTTTGTGGCTAGGCGGCTTCCGGATGCTTTTGTTATACTTTCTAACAACGCTCGCGAGTGATGAGCCATCGGGAGGATTGAATGAAACTACGACATGCCTTTACGGCCGTTTCGGCGGTTGCGCTTGCCCTCGCAGCGCAAGCTGCCGCGCAAAACAAGTCCGTCACGCTCGGCACCGCCTCGACCGGCGGCACGTATTTCGTCTATGGCGGCGTCGTCGCCTCGCTGCTGACCAACAAGAACATCGGCCTGACCGTATCGACCCAGCAAACCCAGGGCCCGAACCAGAACATCGTTCTCGTGTCCGAGAAAAAGGTCGAACTCGGAATGGCGACGATGGGCGTGGCCTTCCACGCCTACACCGGTACCGCCGACGGCTGGACCAAGGGGAAAAAGTACGCGGACATCCGGGCGTTGTTCCCGATGTACGACACGCCCTTCCACTTCGTGACCCTGACCAAGACCGGCATCAAGAGCGTCGCGGACCTCAAGGGCAAGACCGTCGGCGTCGGCCCGCGCGCCGGGACCTGCGGGACGTACTTCCCGCTGATGTTCAAGTCGCTGAAAATCGATCTGACGGTCCAGTATGGTCAGGCCAGCGACATGGCCAGCCGCCTTTCGGACGGCCTCATCGCCGCGTTTCCGTTCTGCGCCGGCGTGCCGATCGCCGCATATAGCGAGCTCGACGCGTCGCGCGAGGTGACGTACTTCACCTTCACAAACGCCGAGATCGCGCAGGTGAAGAAAGACATTCCGGAGCTGTCCGACTCGGTCATTCCGAAAGGCACCTACAAGAGCCTCAAGGAGGATCACAAGACGGTCGGCCTCTACAATTTCTTCATCGTCCACAAGGATTTCGACGCGGACATGGCCTACAAGATCACCAAGGCGGTGCTCGAGAACAACGCCGAAATGGTCAAAGGGCACGCCGCCGCGGTGGAGACCGTGATCAAGAACTGGGACAAGAACACGTTCCTGCCGTTCCATCCGGGCGCGGTGAAGTACTACGCCGAGAAAGGCGTCAAGATTCCGGACAAGCTCGCCGGCAAATAGGCCGTAACGCGGCCGAAAGGGAAACAGGCGCGCGCTTCGCAGAGAGGCGCGCGCCTTTTCGTTGGGGGGCGAAGGCGATGACAGGCGGGGATGCGGGCAGACCGCCGGCGGCGGATGCAGCGGCCAATAACGATGTTGCGCAGATCAGCGAGCAGGAGTTCGCGAGCGCATGGCGCGCGCATTCGGGCTGGCTGAAGACGGCGCTGTTCTGGCTGGCCGCAATCTTCGCCGGATTCCATCTGCTGAATCTGAACTACCTCGCCCTCGATTCCACCCTGTTCCGGATCGTTCATCTTTGCGGGGGCGCGGCGCTCGGATTT
>CAZUYG010000049.1:0-10628 GCA_964624265.1 uncultured Candidatus Odyssella sp. | reverse complement strand
CGCTGCATGTGCGCCCGATCCTCGACATGCGCCGCGATGGCGCCGCCAAAATGCGCGCGATCGCCGAGGAGGCCTCGGCGATGGTGCGCGAATACAAGGGCGCCTATTCCGGCGAGCACGGCGACGGCCTCGTGCGCTCCGAATGGGTCGCGTGGCAGTTCGGGCCCCGGCTCGCGCGCGCGTTCGAAGAGGTGAAGGCGGCGCTCGATCCCGAGGGCCGCATGAACCCCGGCAAGATCGTGCGCCCGCCGAAGATGGACGACCGGTCGCTGTTCCGCTTCAAGCCCGGCTATGCGACGCCGCCGGTGGAAACGGCGCTCGACTGGTCCGAATGGGCCACGCGCGAGAACGGCAACGGCTTCGCCGCCGCGGTCGAGATGTGCAACAACAACGGCCACTGCCGGAAGTTCGACGCCGGCACGATGTGTCCGTCGTTCCGCGTCACGCGCGACGAAGCGCATCTCACCCGCGGGCGCGCCAACACGCTGCGGCTCGCGCTCTCGAACCAGCTCGGGCCGGATGCGCTCGCGTCCGACGCCGTCGCCGAGGCGCTCGATCTCTGCGTTTCCTGCAAAGGCTGCAAGCGCGAATGCCCGACCGGCGTCGACATGGCGCGCATGAAGACGGAGGTCCTCTATCGGCGCGCGAAGCGCTACGGCCTGCGTCGCTTCGACAGGCTGGTCGCCTATCTGCCGCGCTACGCGCCGCGCGCCGCGAAGCTCGCCTGGCTGTTCAATCTCCGCGACCGCGTGCCCGGTGCCCGCGCGCTCGGCGAAAAGGTGCTCGGGCTTGCGGCGAAGCGCAGCCTGCCGCGCTGGCGCCGCGATACGTTCTTCGGCGCGCGCATGCGCAGCGCGCCCGCGCACGAAGCAGGGCGCGAGGTCGCGCTGTTCGTGGACACGTTCACGAACGCCTTCGAGCCCGAGAACGCGCGCGCGGCGCTCAGGGTGCTCGAGGCCGCCGGCTATCGCGTGACGGTGCTGGCGGCGGAAGGCCGCCCGCTCTGTTGCGGGCGTACGTTCCTCGCGGCGGGCCTTGTGGACGAAGCGAAGGCCGAAGCGCGGCGCACGCTCGCGGCGCTTGCGCCGCTTATCACGCGCGGCGTGCCCATCGTCGGGCTCGAACCTTCCTGCCTGTTCTCGTTCCGCGACGAATTCCTGGCGATGGGGCTCGGCGCCGAGGCGAAGGCGCTCGCGCCGCTCACCTTCATGTTCGAGGAGTTCCTCGCGCGCGAGCAGAAGGAAGGCCGTCTCGCGCTGAAGCTGAAGCCGCTCGCCGCGAAGCGCGCTCTGCTGCACGGCCATTGCCATCAGAAGGCGTTCGACGCCGTGCGCCCGGTGCAGGCGGTGCTGGCGCTCATCCCCGAGCTCAAGACCGAGCCGATCGAATCGAGCTGCTGCGGCATGGCCGGCGCGTTCGGCTACGAGGCGAAGCACTACGGCGTGTCGATGGCGATGGGCGAGCTTTCCTTATTGCCGGCCGTCCGCAAGGCCGGCGCGGACGACCTCGTCGTCGCCGACGGCACCTCCTGCCGCCATCAGATCAAGGACGGCGCCCAGCGTGAAGCGCTCCACGTCGCGCGCGTGCTGGAGAGGGCGCTGGCGGAGTAGCGGCCCGCCGGCCCCGCCTTATTCGCCCTTCCACTTGATCGAGCAGCCGATGCTCGGCACCTGCTGCGCCGGCCCCTTGCCGGTGGCCGCGATCAGCATCATCGCCTCCACCAGCTCGCGTTTCGTGCCGGGCGCCGCCGGGCCTTTCGCCGCGCTGTCGAGCCGGCCGCGATATTGCAGCTCCAGCGCCGCGTTGAAGCCGAAAAAGTCCGGCGTGCATTGCGCGCCGTAGGCGCGCGCGATCTCCTGCGTTTCGTCGATCACGTAGGGAAAGCCGAAGCGGTGCTCGGCCGCGAACGCCTTCATGTGCTCGAACGAATCGGCAGGGTAGGCGGCAACGTCGTTCGGCATGATGGCGATCGCGCCGATGCCGGCGGCCTTCAGCTCGGCGACGTCGCGCACGATGCGGCCGATCGTGGCTTTCACGTAAGGGCAGTGGTTGCAGATGAAGACGACGACCGTGCCCTTCGCGCCCTTCACGTCGGCAAGCGAATAGGCCTTGCCGTCCGTGCCCTTCAGCCGGAAATCGCGCGCCTTCCATCCGAAATCGCAAACCTTCGATTCTGCCGCCATCGCCGCTGCTCCTCCGTCCGGCGCGTGAATCCTGAACCGGGCCGCCGTCTCCCGGTCCGGCCTATTCGATCTGCCAGAACGGTGGCAGCGCGTCGAGTTCGAGCTCGATGGCGTCGCCGACCGCGAGCTCGAAGGCCCCGCCATGCGGGTACAGGCGCCATTCGCGCCCTTCGACCGCCGCAACATGGCCGATGCCGTTGCGCTGCCACGCGAGCGGCGCGTAGTCGATGTCGCCTTGTGCTTTCGGCGAAGATCCGCCCAGCGCGAAGCCCGGAAACGGCGCGAAGCTGTGCAGCAGGTTCCATTGATTGCGCAGGTCGCGGCGGTTCAGCGCCGCATGCGCCTTGCAGTCGCAATATTCCTCGGCCGGATCGGGGCATCGCGCGATCTGGAACGCGATCAGGTCCACCGCCGCCGCCGGCAGGCGGTAGCCGACGCGCGCCGGCGCCGTATCCCGGAGCGATTCGCGGCGCGGCTGCTCGATGACGGCGATCGCCTTGAAGCCGCAGCGGCAGGTGAGGATTTCGAGCGCGATCTCGTCGGCGCGGCGGTCGCCGGGCAGCACGATGCGCCGCGCCACCTTCGGCGCTTCGGCCAGGCCGCAGTGGGGGCACGCATCCATCGCTCAGAGCGCGCCCAGCGCCTCGACCATGCGACGCCGCTCGGCCGCGTCCGGCAGGCGGCCTTCGCCGGCGCCGAGCAGGTCGGCGGCGTGGTCGGGATTGCCGGTGCCCGGGATCACGCAGGTGCAGGCCGCGTCGCCGAGCAAATATTTCAAGAAAAACTGCGCCCAGGTGCGGGCGCCGAAGGCCTGCGCCCAATCCGGCACCGGCCTGCCCTTCACCGCGCGCATCAGGCGGCCGGAGCCCAGCGGCACGTTGGCGATCACGGCCACGCCCTGCGCGCGGCACAGCGGCAGCAGCCGGGCTTCGGCCGCGCGCTCGGCGATCGAATAGGGGATCTGCAGGAAATCCATCGGCTCCTGCCGCAGCACCGCCTCCAGCTCGCCGAAGGCGCCGGCCGTGTAGTGCGTGATGCCGATGTATTGAAACCGGCCCGCCGCCTTCCAGTCGCGCAGCACCGGCAGGTGCGTGCGCCAGTCGACGAGATTGTGGATCTGCATCAGCGCGATGCGCTCGACGCCGAAATGGGCGAGCGAGTCGCGCATCTGGCGGAGGCCGGCGTCGCGCCCGCTGGTCCAGACCTTGGTCATGATGAACGCATCGCGCTGCCTGCCGAGCGCCGCGAGCGCCTGCCCGGCGCGCGCCTCGGCGCGGCCATACATCGGCGAGCTGTCGACGATCGTGCCGCCCGAAGCGAACAGCCGGCGCAGAACCTCGGCCAGCTGGGCGCGGCTCGCGCCGCTGTCGGCGAGATCGAAACCCTTGTAGGTGCCGATGCCGATGGCCGGCAGCAACTCGCCGCTCGATGGAATGGGTTTGGCGAGCATCGTGCGCGGATTATCCCCGAACTTTCGCGGCGAGGCTGTTCGACATACGCGCCAGTGTGCACGCCGGCCGCGATTAGAACATAATAATAGGGATTGTTCCGCTGCGCGACACGGGGTCGCGACCGGGCCCGCGCGCTGCGCGGCGCTGGGGGAGGATTTCATGAAGCACGCGATTTTCGCGGCATCCCTTCTTGCGGCATTGGCCGCCGCACCCATGGCTTCGGCCGAAGACTTCGGCGGCGGGGCCGGCTCCCGCGCGCAAGGCTTTCCGCCGCCGCACGCCGCGCGCGCGCCCGTGCCCGGTGCCATGCCCCACGCCAGCGCGCCCGACACGTCCGGCTCGGTCGAAGCCGCGCGCCGTCTCTATTCGGTCGCGGATACCGTGGCGCTGGCCGGCGCGCCGTTGTGCAAGGCGCGCGTGAGGCCCCACAGCGGCATGCGCGCCTGGAGCCGCGACAGACTGGGGCCGCAGGCGCCCCAAGCCGCGCGCGCGCAGCCGCCCGGCAGCGGCGTGACGGTCTTTACGGTCGCCCGCAACGGCCCCGCCGCCAAGGCCGGGCTCCGCCCCGGCGACACGATCACCTCGGTGAACGGCGAGTCGATTCCGGCCATGGCCGGCGCCATGAGCATCTACGCCGCGCGCATGGAAGCCGCGCTGGCCGAAGGCGGGCCGGTGCTCGTCGGCTACACGCGCGAGGGCGAACGGCATATGGCGCGCATCGCGCCGGCGCCGGCCTGCGACTATCGCATCGTGTTCTCGAACTCGCCGACGGTGAATGCGGCCACCGATGGCCGCAGCGTCATCGTCATGCGCGGCCTCGTGAACCTTCTTTCGAGCGACGAACAGCTCGCGCTCGTCGTCGGCCACGAGCTGAGCCACAACGTGCTCGGCCATTTCCAGCGCGGCCGTGCCCTCGGCCATCAGGCCGGGCCGTTCGAAGCGGGCGCGCTGGCCTCGATGCGCGCGTTCGAGCGCGAGGCCGATCATTTCGGCCTCTATTTCGTGGCGCTCGCCGGCTACGACCTGGAAACGGCAATCCAGTCGGCGCAGAAAATGGCCGCGCAAAGCCCGTTCGGCGACCGCGGCAGCGCCACCCATCCGAGCCAGGCGGAGCGCTTTGCCGGGCTGCAGGCGGCGCTGCGCGAGATCCGCGGCAAGCTCGCGCGGGGGCAGGCCCCCGTCCCCGATATCCGCGTCGCCGCGAACCCGGCGCCGCGCGGATACCGCAATGCCGGCGAAGTCGAATCGCGCCTGCCGATTCAGTAGGCCGCGTCGAGGATCGCCATCACGTCGGCCGGTCCCGCGATCCGGCGCGGATTGGCGCGGACCCACATGTTGTCCATCGCCAGTTCGGCGATCTTCGGCAGCGCATCGCGCGTCACGCCGGCATCGCGCAGCCGGCGCGGCTGGCCGAGCGTCTCGATGAGGGCCGCCACCGCATCGGCGGCAGGCTCGCCGGGCCGGCCGAGCGCGGCGGCGACCAGTTCCTGACGTGCGGCATTGGCCGGCGCGTTCCAGCGCAGCACGTGCGGCAGCAGAATGCAGCTCGTGTGCCCGTGCGGCACGCCGCACAGGCCGCCCAGCACGTGGCCGATTCCGTGCGAGGCGCCGAACTGCACCTTCTGGATCGTCGAAGCCGCCATCCACACCGCCAGCAGGCAATCGAGCCGCGCGGGCAGGTCCTGGGGCTGCGCCTTCGTGCGCGGCAGGCAGGTGGAGAACAGGCGCAGCGCGTGCAAGGCCAACGCATCGGCCATCGGCTGCGCGTCGGCCGCGCAGATCGCCTCGACGGCGTGGTCGACCGAGCGCACCGAGGTCGAAAGCCACAGCCATTCCGGCGTGTAGATCGTGGCGGCCGGATCGAGGATCACCGCGCGGGCGCAGATGTCGGGCCCGGTGAACGCTTCTTTGATGCCGGTGCGCTCGTCGGAAGCGCCGCCCATGTTCGAGAATTCGGCGCCGGAGAGCGTGGTCGGCACCGCGATCTGCCGCACCGGCGAAGGCTTGATGGCGGGAACCTGGCGCGAGCCGTCCGGGTTGAGCCGGATATGCAGCCGCGCGAGGTCGTCGGCGGTGCGCGCGTTCTCGGCCAGGCAGATCTGCAGCACCTTGACGGTATCGACGACGCTGCCGCCGCCCACCGAAACGAGGATGTCGGGCTTCGCGGCGGAAACCGCGGCGGCGGCGGCCAGCACGCTCTGCCACGGGCTGTGCGCCTTGCACGCGTCGAACAGCCCTGCGAAGCGGCGGCCGAGCCGGGCCTTGATCGCCTCGACGACCGGCGTCTTCGTGGCCAGGCTGCGCGAGGCCACGATGAACGCGCGCCCGGCGCCGAGCCTTTCGCACTCCGCCGCCACGGCGTCGGCCGCCGGCTGGCCGAACACGACGCGGTCTTGCGGCAGATAGGCGTAAACTCCGCTGAGCATCGTTTCCTCCCTCTCCGGCGCCGATATAGCCCAGCCCTCTCGCTTAGGCTAAGGTCGCGTAAATCCCGCCGCGCAGCCACACGGAACGTCGCGCATGTTTCGATTCGCCATCGCCGCCGCCGGCGTCCTGATGCTCTGTGCCCCGGCGCTCGCGCTGGCCCAGGGCACGGCGGCGTGCAAGGACGGCGCGATTCCGTTCAAGGCTTCCGCGGCCAATCAGCTCAAGGGCGGCCAGCTGCAGCAGGCCGTCACCGGCAAGCGCCTGGTGTATGTGCGCGAATCGGTCCGCACGCCCGGCATCTTCGTGAACAATTCGCGCGAATTCCGCGCCGACGGCTCGATGGTCTATGTCTGCCGCTATTCGCGCTCGCCGAACGGGCCGTGGCAGGAATGCAAATCGTACGGCTCGCTGAAGACCCGCCGCGAGGGAAGCCGCGACGTCGGCATCTGGAGCATCCGGAACGACGCGGTCTGCTCGATGCACGCCTCGTTCAACGAGAAGGCGGAGAACTGCATCACGCTGCATCGCGAGGGCGCGGTTCTCGCCGCCGTGCGCTCGTCGGGATCGCGCACCGCCTGCATTCCCGGCATCGTCACGCTCCAATAACCGCAAAGGCCCGCAGCGCTTCATGGCAGAAATCAGGATCGGGATCGTCGGCGCCGCCGGCCGCATGGGCAAGATGCTCATCGAGGAGACGGCGGGCACCGCCGGCGCGGTGCTCGCGGCCGCGTCCGAGCGCGCGGGGCACGCGGCCGTCGGCCAGGATGCCGGCAGCTTCGCCGGCCTGAAGCCGCTCGGCGTCAAGATCGGCGCTTCGGCCGAAGAGGTGTTCAAGGCCAGCGACGTGGTGATCGATTTCACGGTGCCGAAGGCCACCGCCGCACACGCCGCGCTCGCCGCGGCGGGCGGGAAGGCGCTGGTGATCGGCACGACCGGCATCGACGGCGCCGAGGCGCAGGCGATCCGCGACGCCGGCCGCAAGACGCCGATCGTCTGGGCGCCCAACATGAGCGCCGGCGTCGTCCTCCTGTTCGCGCTCACGGAGCGCGTCGCGAAGGCGCTCGGGCCGGATTACGACATCGAAATCCTCGAGATGCATCACCGCCACAAGGTGGATGCGCCCTCGGGCACGGCGCTCGGCCTCGGCGAAGCGGCGGCGAAAGGGCGCGGCGTGGCGCTCAAGGATGTGGCCGCGCGCGGGCGCGACGGCATCACCGGCGCGCGCAAGAGCGGCGCCATCGGATTCGCGGCGCTGCGCGGCGGCGACGTCGTCGGCGATCACTCGGTGATCTTCGCCGGCGAGGGCGAGCGCATCGAACTCGTGCACAAGGCGTCGAGCCGCCGCATCTATTCGCGCGGCGCGCTGCGCGCTGCCCTGTGGGTCAAGGGCCGCGCCCCGGGCGTCTACGACATGGCCGATATTCTGGGCATCAAGGGCTGAAACCCGGCGGCAAGGATTCGCGCGGTATGAACGCGGCATGACGGCGGCCGAAAAACCGAAGCGCAAGAGCTGGGGCGAAGCGCTCGCGGCTTATCGCGACCGGCGCGTTTTCGGCATGCTGCTGCTCGGCTTTTCGGCGGGCCTGCCCATTGCGCTGATCTTCGCGACCCTCTCGCGGTGGCTCAGCGAAGAAAAAGTTGCCGTGAGCTCGATCGGCCTCTTCTCGCTGACCGGCATCGCGTACGGGTTCAAATTCTGTTGGGCGCCGCTGGTCGATCACATGCCGTTGCCCGGTCTTACCGGCTGGCTCGGCCGGCGCCGGAGCTGGATCATGCTGGCGCAGATTGGCTGCGCGGCCGGCCTGCTCGGCATGGCGCTCACCGATCCCCGGACCGAACTTTGGACGATGGCGCTGTTCGGCGTGATCGTGGGCTTCAGCAGCGCCACGCAGGATATCGCCATCGACGCCTGGCGAATCGAAACGGCGCCCGACGAGACGATGCTCGGCGCACTGGCCGGCGCGTATCAGCTCGGCTACCGCGTCGCGCTGCTGATCGCGGGGGCCGGCGTGTTCATCCTCGTCGAAGTGCTGCAGGAGGCGAAAATCGCCTGGGCCTGGCCGGCCGCCTACGTCGCGATGGCCGCGCTGATGCTGCTGTCGATCGGCAGCACGCTGTGGGTGAAGGAGCCGGCCGCCCGCTACAAGCCGGTCGACAAGACGCAGAGCTTCGGCGCGCGGGTCGCTTATTGGTTCGCCGATGCGGTGATCAACCCGTTCGTGGAATTCTTCGCGCGCAATCGCGCCTGGGGAATTCTCATCCTGGCGTTCATCGCCTGCTTCTGGATGTCGGACCGCGTCTGGGGCGTGATGGCGCAGCCGTTCTACGAGAAGCTCGGTTTCGACAAGATCGAGATCGCGGTGCTCAGCAAGACGATCGGCCTCTGGGTCACCGTCGTCGGCGCGCTGCTCGGCAGCATCATCGTCGCGCGCTGGGGCATCATGGGGCCGCTGCTGATCAGCGCGGTCCTGATCGCGTCCACGAATCTGCTGTTCGCGGTGCTCGCCACGCAGGGCAAGAGCACCGTGCTGCTGGGTCTGGTGATCACCGCCGAAAACATGTCGGGCGGCATGGCCGGCACGGTGTTCATCGCCTACCTGTCGAGCCTCACCAACGTGGCCTACACCGGCACGCAATATGCGCTCTTCTCGTCGCTGATGGTTCTGCCGGGCAAGATGCTGGCCGGCGCTTCCGGCTTCATCGTCGAGTCGATCGGCTATCCGCTGTTCTTCGTCTACACGGCGGCGATGGGCGTGCCGGCTATCCTGCTCATCCTGGTGCTGATGGCGCATGCGCGCCGCGAGCGCGCCCGCGCTGCGCCCGCGATGCCCGCCGCGCCGGCGCCGCGTCCCGCCGAATAGAGGGCGCGCGTCACTGCGGCTTGACGCGCGCTGCCGGCGCCGCTGCAATGCCGAATCAAATTCATCGGACTCCATGCAACAGATCAAAGCCGAACTCGCCCCCACCGGCGTGCTGCGCGCCGGCATCAATCTCTCCAACTTCCTGCTCGTTTCGGGCAAGAGCGCCGCGGGCGATCCCGAGGGCGTCGCGCCCGACATGGCGCGTGAGATCGCGAACCGGCTCGGCGTGCCGGTGAAATACGTCACATTTCCGTCGCCGGGCGAGCTGGCCGACGCCGCGGAAACCAATGTGTGGGACATCGGCCTGATCGGCGCGGAACCGCAGCGCGCCGAGAAGATCGCGTTCACGCCGGCCTATGTGGAGATCGAGGCGACCTATCTCGTGCCCGCCGGTTCGAAGCTCAAGAGTCTCGCCGAAGTCGACCGGCCGGGCGTGCGCATCGCGGTGTTCGGGCGGTCGGCTTACGGCCTCTGGCTCGAGCGCAACATCAGGCAGGCGACCTTGGTGCGCGGCGATTCGATCGATGCGTCGTACAAGCTGTTCATCGAGGAGAAATGCGATGCGCTGGCCGGGCTGAAGCCGCGCCTGCTCAAGGACGTGCGGGCGCTGCCCGGCGCGCGGATCCTCGACGGCCGCTTCTCCGCGGTCCAGCAGGCGATCGGCACCGCGCGCAAGAACACGGCGGCGGCCGAGTATCTCGCCAAGTTCGTCGCGGAGGCGAAGGCTTCGGGCTTCGTCGCGAAGCTGATCGCGCGGCACAAGGTGCAAGGCCTCTCGGTGGCGGCGGCGTAGGCGACAAGGCCTTTCATCAGCACGTCATCCCGACCGAAGCGAGCCGCACTCGCGGCTCGCGAAGTGGAGGGATCGTGGCGCAGCGGCCCGTGGACCCTGCGTCGCGATCCCTCCACTCCGCGGCCGCGCCCCGCGGGCGCGTCCGCTCCGGTCGGGATGACGCTGTGCTAACGACTCGTCGCGATCAGCCGTTCTCGGCCAGGATCGCGCCGGCGAGATAGAGCGAGCCGGCGATCATCAAGATGGCCGGACCCGCCGGCGCGCCGGCGACGATCTCGGCGATAGCCGAGGCGGCGTCGGCGGCATTCTTTGCATCGTGTCCGGCCCGCCGCGCCGTCGCGGCGAGTCCGATGGGGTCGAGGCCGCTGTGGCCGCTCGGCACCGGCAGGGTGCGCACGCTTGCGAAGCGGCCCTTCAGCGCCTCGAAGAAGCCGGCGGGGTCTTTGCTGTCCAGCATCGCCGTCACCAGATGCGCGGGCTTCTTCTGCGCATCGAGCCACGCGGCCAGCGCGCGCGCGCCGTGCGGATTGTGCGCGCCGTCGAGCCACAATTGCCAATCCGCCGGCAGCATCGCCGCGAGCGGCCCCTTCGTGAGCCGCTGCAGGCGCGCGGGCCAGCGCGCATCGGCGATGCCCCGCGCCAGCGCGGCCGGGCCGATCTCGAACGCCGCGAGCTGCTCGAGGCAGGCGATCGCCGCGCCGGCGTTTTGGAACTGGTGATCGCCGGGCAGGCCCGGCCGCGGCAGGTCGAGCCGCCAGCGCGGCCCCTCGTAGCGGAAACCGGCCGGGCCGGGGATCGCGCGCCAGTCGCGCTCTTCGATCAGCAGCTTCGTTCCGGTCTCTTCCGCGCGGCTGGCGATCGCCGCCATCGCTTCCGGGCGCTGCGCCGCGATCACCGCCGGCACGCCCGGCTT
>CAZUYG010000048.1:0-10643 GCA_964624265.1 uncultured Candidatus Odyssella sp. | reverse complement strand
GGCACGCCTTCGATCGCGCGGTCGTTGAGCTGGATGCCGTAGCTCGGATCGGGCCGGCCGAAGACGCCGCGGCGCGGATTGGAGACGCCGAGCCGCACGACCATTTGCATCAGCGCGTCGCCGGGACCGGCCGGCGGCTGGCCGCGCCCGTCCTTCGTGTGGCAGGCGCCGCAGGAAGGCCGGTTGAACGTGGGGCCGAGCCCGGCCAGGCCCGGCACCGGCGACGGCGCCTTCACGAACGCGATGTTGAAGAGCCGCTGGCCCTCGAAGAAGCGCGCAAGCTGCTCCGGCGGCAGGTTCGCCGCCGGCAGCGCGAACGAATCGATACCCGCGGCCGGCCGCGACGTGGCGCCGCCGAGTTTCGCGCCGAGCGGCGCCTCTTCCGCGCGCGCCGCGCCCGCCGCCAGCAGGAACGCGCCCGCGACGGCGGCGGTGAAATGAAGCCCTCGCATGCCGATCAATATAGTGCGAGCGGCAGGCGGGGCGATGGGCGCAATGGCGCGCGGCGGACGTTTCTGCTATGCAACCGGCCGCGCTCCCGTAGCTCAGAGGATAGAGCAACGGTTTCCTAAACCGTGGGCCGCAGGTTCGAGTCCTGCCGGGAGCGCCAACGACGCACGGCTTCGCGGCGGCGATTGTGACGGCTGTCACTTCGGCGCGTCGGCGGGGCCCGATAGCCTGCCGCCTGCGCTCTCGCTCGAGGGGCACGACGCAGAACAACGAGGGGTTCGTCCATGATTCGCTTCGCAATCGTTGCCGCCGCCGCCGCGCTCGCCGCCGGCTGCGCCCAGATCAATCCGGAAACGCCGCCGGGCGCGTCCTACGCCATCAACTGCCCGTCGGGTCAGCTCGAATTCTGCTTCGCCAAGGCGAAGGAGCTGTGCCCGCGCGGCTACGACGTGGTGCAGCTGCGCCGCAACAACGATGCGCTGATGATGGCGGTGGCGCCGGACCGCCTCGTCGTGAAGTGCCACGGCCAATAAGCGGCTGAATCGCGGCAACGCCCGCGGCGCAGCGCGACATATCGGCGCCGCGGGGTCGCCCCGCATGCGCGCGCGGTGATAGGCTCGCCCGTGTTTCGAGGCGAGCGCGCGGCGTGCGGTGAGGCTCCTCAAGCTCTTCTATCTTATCGGCGGCGCCGCGCTGTTCGCGGCGCTGCTGCTGACGCTCGATCTCGGCGCGGCGCTGAAGCTCGTCTGGCAAGCGGGCCCGCTCGGCATTGCGGGCCTGTGCCTCGTTTTCTTCGTGCTGTTCGCGCTCGACGCGCTGGTGTGGCTCGCGCTGGTGCCCGAGCTGCCACGCACATTGCGCTGGTATCGGCGGCTGATTCGCGTGCGGCTGGTGGGCGAGGCGTTCAACCTCGTGGTGCCGGCCGGCGGCTTCGGCGGCGAGCCGCTCAAGGCCGTGCTGCTGAAATCGCATTACGGGGTCGGCTATCGCGAATCCTCGGCCGGCCTCGTGCTCGCCCGCATTCAGGGGCTGATCGGGCAATTCCTGTTCGTGTTGCTGGCGGTGATCGTGATGGCGGCGGCGACGACGCTGCCGGCGCTCTACCAGACCAGCGCCTGGATCGGCCTCGCGGTACTCGCCGGCATGACCGGCGGCTTCATCATCACGCCGAAGCTGAGGCTTTCGTCGCGGCTCGGCCGGCGTTTCGGCGGGCGGGCCTGGGCGGAAGGCCTGGTCAAGAGCCTGGCCGGCATCGAGGCGGTCGAAGACAAGATCAATGCCTTCGCGCGCGCGCATCGCGCGCGATACGCCGCCTCGATCGCGCTCTCGGCGCTGCGCTGGACGCTCGGCACGGCCGAGATGTGGCTTGCGCTGTATCTGCTTGGCTACCCGGTGAGCCTCGCCGAAGCGCTCGTGCTCGAAGGCCTGCTGCAGCTCGCGCGCTCGGTGAGCTTCTTCATTCCGGCCAATCTCGGCACCCAGGACGGCGCGCTGGCGCTGGCCGCCGCGGCGATCACGGGCGTCGCCGCCGCCGGACTTGGCGCCGCGCTGCTGCGCCGCGTGCGCGAGGTGATCTTCATCGCGCTCGGCTTCGCGATGGGCGGCTGGTTCTCGCTGCGCATGCTGCGCCGGGCCGCCGCCGATCCCGCGGCCCTCGCCGAAACCCCGGAAACGCCGCGGAAGTGAACCCGCGGCCAACGAAAAAGGGCCGCCCCTTTCGGGACGGCCCTTTCCATGTTCCGGTCCGGCGCGGCGCTTACGCGGCGCGGAGGACTTTCTCGAGGCGCTCGGTGGCCTGCTGCTCGTCGATCTTCTCGACGGCGGCGAATTCGCGCGCGAGCCGCTCGAACGCCGCCTGGTAGATCTGGCGCTCGGAATACGACTGGTCGGGCTGGCCGACATTGCGGTGCAGGTCGCGCACCACCTCGGCGATCGCGACCGGGTCGCCGGAGTTGATCTTCGCTTCGTATTCCTGCGCGCGGCGGCTCAACATCGTGCGCTTCACGCGCGAGCGGCCCTTCAGCGTCTTGAGCGCCGTTTCCATGATCTTGCGGCTCGAAAGGCGGCGCAGCCCCGCGCCGGTCGCCTTGGTGAGCGGCACCCGGAGCGTCATGCGCTCCTTGGGGAATTCCACCACCAGCATCTTGAGCTTGTGGCCGGCGATTTCCTGGTTCTCGACGCCGGTGACCTGGCCGACGCCGTGCGTCGGATAGACCACGTAATCCCCGGCCGAAAATTCCTTGTCCTGCGCTGCTGCCATCTAACTCCTCGCTTCTCCTTGCACCGGCCGCTGCTCCCGGCGGACGGACGCTCATCACCCGCTGGCGGCTGCCCCGGCCGCGACGATCGTTCTCTCCGGTCCAATTCGCGCGCAAAGGACTTGGCCCGGCAGCTGCGCTGCCAGGAGTGCCCTCCGATGCTCTCGCGAAGGCCGCGTTTCGCGCGCTTCCTGCGCCCGAATGCGGCAGACCTTAGGGACGCTTTGGGCGGCCCCCTCACCCGAAAAACGCCATGAATTACAGCGCTTTACGGGCTCAGATACCGCCCCTCATTTCAGTTTTTTGAATATAGCACAACGCCCCGCCGAAATCCAGCGGAACGCACAAGCTTTAACCATAATCGAAGGTCGCAGGGGCCGCGCAGGCCCCCGCCGCGCCCGGCTAGCGCTTGCCGGGATTGGCGCTGAAATACTTCTCGAACTTCCCCTCGACGCCTTTGAACTGATCGGCATCGGCGGGGGCATCGCCCTTCTTGTTGATGTTGGGCCAGCTCTCCGCATACTTCTTCGCGAGCTCGACCCACTTCTCGACGTTGGGCTCGGTATCGGGAACGATCGCCTCGGCCGGGCACTCGGGCTCGCACACGCCGCAATCGATGCACTCGTCCGGGCGAATGACGAGCATGTTCTCGCCCTCGTAGAAGCAATCTACCGGACAGACTTCGACGCAGTCCTGGTACTTGCACTTGATGCAGGCTTCGGTGACGACGTAGGTCATTCCCTTACTCCAAATCCCGGCGGCGGACGCGCGAACCGCGCCCCGGCGCCTTCCCCCCACTTGAGGCCCCGCGCGGTATAAGCCAGCGGCGCGGCCCGGGGAAAGTGCATTTTTTGGATGGCGGCGCGGCACGCCGCCGCTCGCTCTGGCGAGCGGACCGCGCCGGGCGCATCGCCATCATCCCGGCGGATGCGGCGGCCGGTCCGCGCGGGCCCGCACGGTGCGCCGGCGGACGAGCATGTTCAGCGATTCGACCAGAATCGCGAACGCCATCGCGAAATAGATGTAGCCCTTCGGGATGTGGAACCCCATCCCCTCGGCCGTGAGCATCGTGCCGATCAGGATGAGAAACGCCAGCGCCAGCATCTTGATCGTCGGGTGCCGGTTCACGAAATCGCTGACCGGTCCGGCGGCGACCAGCATGATAGCCATCGAGATCACGATCGCGGCCACCATCACCTCGATGTGCTGCGCCATGCCCACCGCAGTCAGCACCGAGTCGAACGAGAACACGACGTCGACCAGCGCGATCTGGATCACGACGCCGGTGAAGCTGCCGCGCGGCGCCGGCGGCGCTTCGTCGGCCGCGCTTTCGACCTTGTGGTGAACCTCGAGCACCGCCTTGGCCATCAGGAACAGGCCGCCGCCGATCAGCACGATGTCGCGCCAGGAAATTCCTTCGCCGAGCACCGTGAACAGCGGCCGGGTGAGCCCCGCGAGCCAGGACAGCGTGAACAGGAGCGCCAGCCGCGTGAGCAGCGCGAGACCGAGGCCGACCTTCCGCGCGAGGTTTTGCCGTTCCGCCGGCAGTTTGGCGGCGAGAATGGCGATGAACACGAGATTGTCGATGCCGAGCACGATCTCGAGCGCGGTCAGCGTCACGAGGCTCAGCCAGATATCGGGATTGGCGATCCAGTCGAACATGCGGCGGCGGCTGTTGCGGCGGGCGGCTTTACCTGAGCATTCCCGGGCGCGTTGGCAAGGCTAAAGCGGCGCCGGGCCTCGCTCCTCGCCCGAAATTTCCGCATAGAGCGCTCTGGCTTCCGCCGGCGGCCCGCGCCGCGTGCCGAGTGCCAGCACGCGCACCACGCGGATCGCATTGCCGAGCGGAAAGGTGAGCACGTCGCCGACGCGGATCGGCGCGCTGGCCCGGTCGATGTGCCGCCGGTTGAGACGCAGGCGGCCCTCCGCGCAATACGCCGCCGCCAGCGAGCGGCTTTTGAAGAAGCGTGCGTGCCACAGCCACTTGTCGAGGCGGAGCGCCGGGGCCGAGGCGTCTTCGGCGTGCGATGCCGGGGCCGGGCGCGTCACGGGCGGGCGGTGAGCGCCTTCAGGCGCGCGAACGGAGAGCAGGGGTTGACCGCCTGGGGTTCGCCGGAGCGGCGGCGCGCGCGGCGATTTTCCGGCAGCGGCAGGAACGTGCCGCCGCCCTCGCCCGGCTGGTGGCGGTAGCCGAGCGCCTTCAGCGCCTCCGGAACGACCTTGAGCGGCAGACCGGCCGCGCCCGCGAGCGCCGGCGTGGCCGCGAACGGACCCTGGCGCGAAAGCCGGCGCGCCGCGGCGGCCAGCTCCTCCATCCGGTCGGCGCGCAGCGCCGTGGCGCCGACGCGGCAATAGCCCAGCGCGCGATAGAACGCGTCGGGCCACGCAGCCGCAGTGCGGATCCAGGCGCGCGGGCCGTTCGGCAGTTCCGGCAGCGTTTCCGGCGCCCGGCCGTGGAACAGGGCCCACAGCAGCGCGCCGAGCTTCATCGTCGGGCCGTTCTGCAGCCGCGGCAGATACACATTCTCGGTGCCGAAGCGCACCCCGAACCGCGCCAGCGCCTTGCGGTCTTCCGCCGCCAGCGCCGCCGTGAGGCTGTGCAGCTGCGCGGTCGGCGCCGTGCCGAGCGCTTCGGCGAGCTGATAGACGACGCCGCGCGCCGCCCCTTTCAGCTCTGCCGGCGCGCGGCCCGCGAGCGGCCCGTAGCGGCGCGCCACGAAGCGCGCGATCCAGCCCGCCAGCCGCACGCGAATGCGCTCGCGCAGATCGGCGTCCATGCCGATTTCGGTGAGCGGCTTGACCGCGGGCGTGAGCGGATGCGCGCCCCGCGCCAGCATGCCGACCGAGACCCCGTTCCACGCGATGCGCCCGTCGTCGCCGAGAGTCATCTCCTCGTCGGGCGCCGCTTCGAAGCGCGCGACGCGCGCCGCGAACGCCTGCCGCAGCGCCCGCTCGGCGGCGGCCCGCACCGCGCGCGCATCCTCGCCGAGCACGTCGGCCATGGCCGCGAAGCGGAAACCCTCGATGCGCCCGACCGGCAGGCCCTCGACGAGCACCTCGCCGTCGTCGCGCACGCCGCCCAGCAGCTCGTCGCGCGCGTGGAGCCGGCGCAGCAGCACCGCCGTCCGCTTGTCGACGAAGCGCTCGGTCAGGCGCTCGTGCAGCGCATCGGAGAGCTTGTCCTCGATGTGCCGCGTGCGCTCCTGCCAGTGCAGGGCCTCCTCGACCCAATCCGCGCGATAGGAAACGTAGGTCCAGGTGCGGATCTCGGCGATGCGCCCGACCAGAGTGCCGATGTCGCCCTCGGGCTTGTCGATGCGATCGACCTGGCGCGCGATCCAATCTGAGCGGATGCGGCCCGCCGGCCCGGTGAGATCGTGGAACAGCCGGCCCACGAAGCGCGCATGCGCCTCCGCCATCACCTTGCGGAAATCCGGGATCTGGCAGACCTCCCACAGCAGCGCGAGCGCCGCGCGCGATTCCGCCCTGCGGCGGATCTCGGGCACGCCGGCGAGCGCCGCGAGCGTCGCGGCGTCCTCGGCCTCGCGCGCCGCGATGAAGCCGGCCTCGGCCGGCGGCACCGAGAGGCTGGCGATCAGCCCGTCGAGGCTCGTGAAATCGAGCTCGGGATTGCGCCAATAGAGAAAGCGCAGCGGATCGAACTCGTGCGCCTCCACCTTCAGGATCGTCTCGGCCGGGATCAGCTCGCCCGCCGTCGTGCCGAACGTGCCGTCGTTCATGTGGCGGCCCGCGCGCCCGGCGATCTGGCCGATCTCGGCCGGCGAGAGCGGCCGCGTCTGCCGCCCGTCGAACTTCGCGAGCCGCGCGAAGGCGACGTGGTCGATATCCATGTTGAGGCCCATGCCGATCGCGTCGGTGGCCACGAGGTAATCGACGTCGCCCGATTGATAGAGGCCCACCTGGGCGTTGCGCGTGCGCGGGCTGAGCGCGCCGAGCACCACGGCGGTGCCGCCGCGCCGCCGCCGCATCAGCTCGGCGAGCGCGTAGACTTCCGCGGCCGAGAAGCCGATCACGGCGCTGCGCGGCGGCAGGCGCGTGATCTTCTTGGGGCCGGCATAAGTGAGGCGCGAAAAGCGCGGCCGCGTGATGATCTCGACGTCGGGCAGGACGCGGCGCAGCAGCGGCCGCACCGTTTCGGCGCCGATGATGATGGTTTCCAGCCGCCCGCGCGCGTGGAGCAGCCGGTGCGTGAAGACGTGCCCGCGCTCGGGGTCGGCGCCGATCTGAACCTCGTCGACCGCCAGGAAGTCCACGGTCCGGTCGAGCGGCATCGCCTCGACCGTGCAGAGGAAATAGCGCGCGCGCGGCGGGATGATCTTTTCCTCGCCGGTGACGAGCGCCACCGCATCCGTGCCCTTCACGCGCACGGCGCGGTCGTAGTTTTCGCGGGCGAGCAGGCGCAACGGGAAGCCGATCATGCCCGACTCGTGCGCGAGCATGCGCTCCATCGCGAAATGGGTCTTGCCGGTGTTTGTGGGCCCGAGAACCGCGGTTAGACGGCTGTCATTCTCGCCCCGGCCCGGCACGCCAATGCTGGGGACCACGCGGTCCATGTCCGAGAGCATCCGGTTTCGGCCGCCGGTTTGCAAGACGCGATGGCGGCACGAACCGGGATGTGCCCACAGGCGGCGTGCAATTCAAGGCCGCGCGACGGCGCGGCGACACGCGCGGAGCTCAGTCGACGTAGGCGACGGCCGCGCCGAGGATCGGGCCGCCCTTGCCGTGCTGGACGAGGACGGCGGCGCCGCTGCGCTTTTCGCCCTTCTCGCCCGCCGCCGTGATCGCGAATTCGGCCTTCTCGCCCTCGAGCTGGCCGAGCTTCTTCCACTCGCGCACGACGTGATAGTTGGTCAGCGTCTTGCCCTCGTTCTCGCCGCGCGGAATCGCGGTGGAATGCCGCCGGTCGAACAGGGCCAGGTAGACGTTGGCACCCTTGGCCCCATTCACGGCGGCGACGATGGCGCGCAGGCGGCTGCCTTCGATCTTTTCGAGCACGACGCTGGCGCCCGGCTTGGCCTTGCGCGCCTCGGCGATCGCCTGCTGGACCGCGCGCCGGTCCGAGCCCACCTCGCCGCGCCGGCCCTGCACCACCATCTGCGGCGTGTAGACGCCGGTCTGGCGGAGCGCCATCGCGTATTCTTTCTGGCGGTAGGTGAATTTCTTGTTCGAGTAGGGATCGTGCCAGCCGAGATAGTTCCAGTAGTCGACGTGGAAGCCGAGCGCGATCACGCCGGGCTGGCGCGCGAGCTCGCCGAGCAGCGTATCGGCCGGCGGGCAGGAATTGCAGCCCTGCGACGTATACAGCTCGACGACGACGGGGGCCGCGTCCTGCGCCGCGGCGGGCGGCGAAACGCCGGCCGCGAGCGCGAACATCCCCAAAGCGATTCTCTGCAGCGATCGGCCTTGCATGGCGGGAACCTTAAAAAGCTTATACCGTGCGGGCCAGTCACATCGCGGTGAATTTGGCTTAGAATTCCGCGTGCCGTTTGTGAGCGGATTGTGAGGAAAACCATGCCTGCGCTACGCGTTGCGGCCTTCGCCCTAGTTTCCCTATGGGTTGCCGCATTCGTTAACCGCGCAGCGGCGCAGGAAGCCGGCTGGCAGACCTTCACGCGCGCCGCACTCGGCCTTTCGCTCCAGCGGCCCTCCGATCTCTACGAGCTCGACCCCGAGGCGCCGGCCGAAGACGTGACCGGCGAAGTGGAGTGGGGACCGAAGGATCACGGCTGGAGCATCATCGTCACGTCGCAGAAGCTGAAGCCCGGCCAATCGCTGGCCGCCGTCGTGGCCGAAGAGAAGAAGCGCAATCCCAAGGCCGAGGCGTCCGAGGTGAAGGTCGGCGACGGCATCGAAGCCGTGCGCATGTGGGCCCTCGACGACGATACGCTCTCCACCTTCGTGCTGCTCGTCGACAAGACCGGCACGAAGCTGATCGCCATCGAGCTGGCGATCGCGCTCGGCGAAGAGGATGAGGGCAAGAACGTCGAGTCGCTCCGCATTTCCTATACCGGCACGCTCGCCCTCTTCGAGCGCATGCTTTCGACCGTGCGGGTCGCCAAGAATTAACGCCGTTCGCGCTCGTGCCGGCGGATTGCCAGGCCGAGCGCCACGCCAGCGGCGCCGAGCGCGAACGTGAACCACGCCGCCATGCTCCATCCGCCCGCCGTGGCCAGTGCCGCGAAAATCGGCGGCGCCGCGAGCTGGCCGGCATTGCCCCATTGCAGGATGAGGCCGTTCGTGGTGCCGATCTGCCCCGGCGAGGGCGCGTGCACCGGCGCGCCGCCCATGACCGCCGCGGGCAAGAGGCCGCCGGTGAAGGAATAGACGAATGCGGCGGCGAGCTTCGCGCCCGCGCCGAGCCCGGTCGCGTAGATGACGAGGCTCAGCGCGCCCATCGCGGCGGCGGCGATCGCGACGAGGAGACCGCGCGACGCACCCTTTTGCAGCAGCCAGCCGCTGAACAGATTGCCGGCCACGTTGGCGGCGACGACGAAGGCCACGAGCGTGCCGGCCAGAAGCTGGCTGAATCCGCCGGCGATCAGCAGCGTCGGCAGGAACGAAGCGACGCAGAGATAGCCCGCGGTGTAGGTGGCGAAAGTCAGCGCCAGCAGCCAGGGCCCGCGCGCGCGCAGCACGGCGCCGAGATCGCCGCGGAACCGCGCCATGCGCCCGGCCGCTGCGGCGCGCGGATCGGCCACGCGGCGCGTGGCCGCCCAGAACAGCAGCGCGAAGCCGGCGAGCAGCGCGGTGTTGAGCCACCAGAGCCCGCGCCAGCCCACGGCGCCGATGACGAGCGGCGTGACCAGGATCATGAACGACGTGCCCGCGGGCATGTAGCCGCTCCAGATCCCGAACGCCATGCGCTGGTCGCGCGGCGCCGCGGCGCGCAGGATCATCGCCGGCGCGGCAACGAACACGGCCATCAGGCCGAAGCCTTCGAAGAAGCGTGTGGCGAGCAGGCCCGCCGCGCCGCCGGCGAAGCCGCCGGCGAAGCTCGCCGCGGCGACGACGAGGAGCCCCGCGGTGACGAAGCGGCGCGCGCCCACGAGATCAGCGAACGCCCCGGCCGCGAGGCCGAGCACCGTGGTGATGCCGTAGAGCAGCGAAACGGCCCAGCCGGCCTCGACCAGCGTCAGCCCCAGCTCGACCCTGAGGGTCGGCAGCGCGGCCGGCATCTTGCCGTTCTGGAACGCGCCGAAAATGCCGGCAAACAGCGCGAGGAACAGGACGCCCCAGCGGGTGGCGGCGCTCACGGCCCGCGCGTCCGACGCGACATTCCTGACAAATTCGTCATCCCGGCCGGAGCGAGCCGGCTTCGGCTCGCGGAGTGGAGGGATCGCTTGGCAGCTGCGGCAAGCTCCCTCCACTCCGCGGCCGCGCAGAAAGCGCGTCCGCTCCGGTCGGGATGACGGCTGCTCAGGATGACGGAGCGGAGGCTCTTACTTTTCCGCCGCGATCGGGTTCACGAGCGTGCCGACCATGTCGACCTCGACCTCGCACGTATCGCCCGGCTTCATGAAGATCGGCGGGTTGCGCACGAAGCCGACGCCGCCCGGCGTGCCGGTCACGATCACGTCGCCCGGCACCAGCTCGGTCCACTCCGAGCAGTAGTTGATGAGCGTCGGGATGTCGAAGATCAGCAGATCGGTCGTCGCGCGCTGCAGCTCCTGGCCGTTCAGGCGCGTGATCAAGGTCATCTTGCTCGGATCCTTGATCTCGTCGGCCGTCACCATCCACGGGCCGAAGCCGCCGGTGCCGACGAAATTCTTGCCCGGCGTGAACTGCGTCGTGTGACGCTGCCAGTCGCGGATCGAGCCGTCGTTGTAGCAGGAGTAGCCGGCGACGTATTTCAGCGCGTCCGCCTTGCTGACGTGGCGGCACTTCTTGCCGATGATGACCGCGACCTCGCCCTCG
>CAZUYG010000047.1:0-10644 GCA_964624265.1 uncultured Candidatus Odyssella sp. | reverse complement strand
GAAGATGTGGATCAGCAACTCGCCGATCGCCGACGTGTTCGTCGTCTGGGCGAAGTCCGACGCCCACGGCGGCGCGATCCGCGGCTTCGTGCTCGAGAAGGGCATGAAGGGCCTCAGCGCGCCGAAGATCGAAGGCAAGTTCTCGCTGCGCGCCTCGGTCACCGGCGAGATCGTGATGGACAACGTGTTCGTGCCGGAAGGCAATCTCCTTCCGAACGTCACCGGCCTCGCCGGCCCGTTCGGCTGCCTCAACCGCGCGCGCTACGGCATCGCCTGGGGCGCGCTCGGCGCCGCCGAGTTCTGCTGGATGGCCGCGCGCCAATACACGCTCGACCGCAAGCAGTTCGGCCGCCCGCTGGCCGCGAACCAGCTCATCCAGAAGAAGCTCGCCGACATGCAGACCGAGATCACGATCGGCCTGCAAGCGTGCCTCCGCGTCGGCCGCCTGTTCGACGACAAGAAGCTCGCGCCCGAGATGATCTCGATGATCAAGCGCAACTCTTGCGGCAAGGCGCTCGACATCGCGCGCACGGCCCGCGACATGCACGGCGGCAACGGCATCTCGGACGAGTTCCACGTGATCCGCCACGTGCTGAACCTCGAAGCGGTCAACACCTACGAGGGCACGCACGACGTCCACGCGCTGATCCTCGGCCGCGCGCAGACGGGCATCCAGGCGTTCACAAGCTGAGCGCTTTCCATAGCCGGCCATCGCTGATCGCGAAGACGCGCGCGGCCACAACCGCGCCGTAATCCGCGCCTATCGAGCCCCTGCCCCGTTCCATCGCGGGCATGCAGGGGATTTTCCAGATGCATGCGCTTCGCCGCCGGCTTCGCCTGCTCGGCCTGCTCGTCCTCTACGTCTCGGTCGCCGCGCTGGCACTGAGCACGGTGCTCGCGGAGTTCGGCGAGAACTGGTGGATCGCCGATCTCTTCGCGCATTTCCGCTATCACTACGCGCTCGGCGCCTTGCTGCTCGTCGGCGCCGCGCTGGCGCTCGGACGCCGGGTTACCGGACTTGCCGCGGCGTGCCTCGTGGGCGCGCAAATCTGGGCGATCGCCGCGCCGCCGCGCACGCCGGCGGTCGAGCGCACCGAAACCGGCACGCCATTGCGCGTGATGTCGGTCAACGTCCTCGTCGTGAACGCACGGCATGACGACGTGGCGGCCGCGGTCGAGCGCGCCGCGCCGGATATCGTCTCGCTGCAGGAGATCTCGCCGGCGTGGCATCCGGTCGTCGCGCGGCTCGCCAAGTCGCTGCCGCACGTGGCGCCGGCGGACTGGCGTACGCGGCCCTCCGACAACATCCTGCTGAGCCGTCACCCGATCCGGGAGAGCCGGATGGTGATCCCGCCCGGCCCCGCGCGCTGGTTCGCGCATGTCGAGGCGACGGTGGAAATCGGCGGCCAGCCGGTGCACGTGCTCGCGGTACACCCGCCGCTGCCCTACGGGCCGCTGCTTACCGATATCCGCCAGGCGCATCTCGACTACTACGCGCGCATCGCGGCCCGGTCGGACCTGCCGCTGCTGATCGCCGGCGACTTCAACATCACGCCCTACTCGCCGCGCTTCCGCGCGCTGCTGCGCGAAGGCGGCCTCCGCTACGTGCATCTCGGCTGGGCGTGGCCGCGCTCGTGGCCATCGGCGCATTACGGTGCGCTCACGCGCCATCTGCGCGGCTTCCAGATCGACCACGTGCTGACGAGCCGGCACTTCGCCGTCGCCGGCGCGCGCGCCGCGGAGGACGTGGGTTCGGATCATTATCCGATCGTTGCCGATCTCGTGTTGCGGCGATAAGAGATCGGTACGCACGCCGAATTGATTGAAATGATGCGCGCCTACCGCGCGCGCGGCGCGTTTACGGCATCGTAGCGTTTGGCGGGCACGATCGCGCTCCGCCTCCGCGGACCGGAGGATTGATGAACCGATTGATCGCGAAATGTGCGCCATGGGCGCTCGGTGCGGCGCTCGCCGCAACGTTGCCGCAAGCTGCGGCGGCCATGGACTATGTGTGCAATTTCGTCGAGGTGCAGTGCGACCGCGCGGCGAACCTCGTCCGCGTCGTGCCGTTCCGCGCCGAGAACGAGGAATGCCACCGGCTGCGCGCGGTCAAGGATGCCGATTGGCTCGTCGACGTCGGCCGCCACGTGCGCGCCGGCAAGGACCGCAAGGGGCCGGGCGCGGCGAAAATCGTCCGCTGCGATCTCGGCGAAGGGCGGCTGGCCTCCGTCTCGGTCCGCGGCGCCCCGGTCGATTCGACGATGCAGGGGCCGTGCGGCGCGGTCTTTTCGGCGATCGTGACGATCGACGAGGTGCGTCCGCGGGCCCGCCGCGTCGTGAACGAGCTCAATCTGCTGCAAAGCTGCGAGACCGGCGGCGCCGCCGACAGCATCGAATTCTTTCCCGAAGCGCAGAAGGTGCTGATCCAGTGGTCGTCCGAGCCGCGCTTCGGCGTTCTCGAGCGTACCGTGCTCGCGCGCCAGAGCCTGAAGCGCGCCGTGCGATAGCCCTGAGGCCGCGCGGTATCACGCGCAATTGATGCCGCGGTCTGCGCAGGGGCCCTAGTTTTCGCCATCCGCTGCGAGGGACGCGACGATGAAAATCCCGACCGCAATCGCCCTGATCGCGTTTTCAGTCACCGGCGCCGCTGCCCAGACGTTCCGCACCGATAAGCACGAGGTGCGCGTGGTCACTGTCGCGCGCGGGCTCGCGCATCCGTGGGGCATGGCGTTCCTGCCCGACGGCCGCATGCTCGTCACCGAACGTCCGGGCCGATTGCGGATCGTCTCGGCGGACGGACGGATTTCGCAACCGATTGCCGGCGTGCCGGAGTTCTATGCGCGCGGCCAGGGCGGGCTGCTCGACATCACGCTGCATCCGGACTTCGCGCGCAACCGCCTCGTCTATTTCACCTATGCCGAGCCCGGGCCGGGCGGCGGCGGCACCGCGGCCGCGTTCGCGCGCCTCAGCGAAGACGGGGCGCGGCTCGAGAATCTCAAGGTCATCTTCCGCATGGAGCCGAAATCGGAAGGCGGCGTGCATTTCGGCTCGCGCATCGTGTTCGCGCGCGACGGCCGGGTGTTCATCACCATCGGCGAACGCGGCCAGATGGCTCTGGCGCAGGACATTTCGGTGAACCGCGGCCAGGTGATCCGCCTCGAAGCCGACGGGCGCGTTCCCGCCGACAATCCGTTCGTGAACCGCAACGGCGCGCGGCCGGAGATCTGGTCGTACGGCCACCGCAACCCGCAGGGCGCGGCGATCCATCCGCAGACCGGCAAGCTGTGGACCGTCGAGCACGGGCCGGCCGGCGGCGACGAGATCAACATTCCCCTTGCCGGACGGAACTACGGCTGGCCGGTGATCGGCATCGGCAAGCACTACAACGGCACGCCGATCGGCGTCGGCACGCACAAGGAAGGCATGGAGCAGCCGGTCTACAACTGGGATCCGCAGATCGCGCCCTCGGGCATGGATTTCTACACCGGCGACAAATTCCCGGCCTGGCGCGGCAATCTGCTGGTCGCGCTGCTGATGACGCAGGCGCTGGTGCGCCTGGAATTGTCGGGCGAAAAGGTCGTGCGCGAGGAACGGATGCTGAGCGGCATCGGCCAGCGCCTGAGGCACGTGCGCCAGGGGCCGGATGGTTTCGTCTACCTCCTGACCGACGAGAGCGACGGGCAGCTGCTGCGCCTCGAACCGGCGCGCTAGGCGCGCGGCGCCGTGCGCAGCTTGCGGCCCGAAGAGCGAAGCGCCGCCGACGCCGTCGCGCGGCACTTCTCCGCGACGTGGCCCGAAGGCGGCACACACCTAAAGCACGGCGGACGAAAGATCGCGGTCGCCTTCGCCGCGCTCGCGCCGCGGAATGGGGGCCGCGCGCCCGTGGCGAAGCCGCGCCTGCGTTACGACCGCGTTGCGCTGCGCGTCATTCGAGATTTGCGGGCGCGATTACGCCCGCTACTGGCGAACGGCGAGACCCTGATCCTGACGGCTCGCGCGCCGATCCTGCAGGCGGGGAAGACGGTGAACGCGCTGGAGGAACGGCTGCGATCGCGGCGCGCGGGCAAGTCACGCACCGCCGCGTTGAAGGCGCGGATCTTCGGCAATCAGATCGGCATCCGCCTTTTGCCGAACGCGGGGCGCGGCTCGCAGGTTCTCGTTTTCGTACACAGCGAGGGCTCGAAGCCCGGCGTGATCGCGAACGCCGCGCAGTGCGTGCTGGAGTGCCTGCGCGCGAAGGCGGGAAGCGCGGGGACGGCGGCCGGGAAAGAGCGATGGCTCATACTTCTCGGCCCATCGGCGCTCGCCGAAACCTGTCGCGACGCCTGCGCGCAGCTTTCCGGCCGGTCGCTGTTTGCCAAGATCGTGCTGGTCGCCGACGGCGCAAAAGTCGAGGCGTTGGCCTGACGTCAGCTCCGCGCGCAGCGGTGGCTGATGCAGATCTTGGTGGCGTCCACGGCGCTTAGCGGCTCTTCGTGGAGGCCGCATTTGTGCGCCCCGCTCTCGGCGGCCGCGCCGTCGTTCTTGCAGAAATAGGTGCATTCCGAGCACAGGCCGAAGGCCTTGCCGCTGGACCGCTCGAGCGAGGCGGCCAGGCGGCCGAGAAAGCGGCTCACGGTCTCGAGGTCTTCGCCCAGCCCGGCGGCCGATGTCTCGAGGCACTGCAGCGGATCGCGGCGCAGCACGGTGTGGCCGGCGTCGGTGATGTCGATCCGCACGGCGCGGCGGTCTTCCGGCACCGGGACACGGCGCACGTAGCCCTTGGACTCGAGCGACTTCAGAGTCTGCGAGGCGGTGCCCTTCGTGGTGTGGAGGTAGTCGGCGAGCGCAGAGGGGGTGCGCGAATAGCGGTTGGCGCGGGACAGGTAGCGCAGCGCTTCCCACTGCGCCGGATTGAGCCCCTGCGCGAACTGGCGGCAGTGAATGCTGCGTCCCAATCTATTGATAAGATTGGCGATCTTGTCCGGCATCAGGCGCCTGTCCGCATGGTGAAGGGTCTCTCGTGGCCTGTCTTGAGACGGTTACGCGTTTGTTATCGACTCGATATTGTTTCGACTCGACAGTTTCTTGCCGTCATGTTAGTTGACCGACAAATAATATCGACTCGAAACAAGGCAACAAGCCCGTTGTAACAAAAGGCGATGGAGGGATCGCCTTCCATACGAGGGAACACGCGGACCCATGGCTCTCATCAAGGCGTCCCAGACCGAACGAAGCGACCGGCGCTACATCGCGACGACGATGGAAGTGCCCCTCCTCGAGCGCGACCACGAAGTCGATCTCGCCAAGCGCTGGCTCGGAAAGCGCGACGAGAAGGCTTTGCACGAACTGGTCGGCGCGCATGCGCGCCTGGTCGTGCGCATCGCCGCCGGCTTCCGCGCCAGCGGCCTGCCTTTGGCCGATCTCATCCAGGAAGGCAATATCGGATTGATGGAGGCGGCCGAGCGCTTCGACCCCACGCGCGAGGTGCGCTTCTCCACCTATGCCAGCTGGTGGATCGTCGCCTCGATCCAGAACTACATCCTGCGCAACTCCTCGATCGTGCGCGCGGCGACGACGCCGAAGCAGCGCCGGCTGTTCTTCAACCTGCGCCGCCTGCGCGGCAAGGTGGGCGGCGGCTACGACGGCGGCCTTTCGACCGACGAACGCATGGCGCTGGCCAAGCGCCTCGGCGTGACCGTGGCCGAGGTCGAGCGCATGGAAACGCACCTCGCCCGCCCCGACCAGTCGCTCAACATGGCGATCGGGGCCGACGAATCGGCCGAGATCCAGGACTTTCTCGCCGATCCCGCGCCGACGCCGGACGAGGTGGCGGAACGCGAGAGCGGCAAGCGCGCGCGCAGCGCCTGGATCCGCCAGGCCCTCGACCAACTGTCCCCGCGCGAGCGGAAGATCGTGGAGCGGCGCTTCCTGCACGAAGGCAAGGAGACGCTGGCCGACATCGGCGACAGCTTCGGCGTCAGCAAGGAGCGCATCCGCCAGATCGAGGCGCGCGCGCTCCAGAAGATGAAGGAAGCGCTCGAGCAGCTCGCCGACCGCCCCGAGGACCTCGTCGAAGCGTGAGCGCGGATTTTCCGATCGAAGTCTCGGTCCACGACCTGAAGCGCGCCCTCGGCGAGGGCAGCGCCACGATCGTGGACGTGCGCGAACCCTGGGAGGCCGAGATCGCCAGGATCGAAGGCGCCCTGCTCGTTCCGCTTGGCGAATTCGCGGCGCGCGCCAAAGAGCTGCCGCGCGACAAGCCGATCCTGATCCATTGCCATCACGGCGGCCGCAGCATGCAGGCGACGCAGTGGCTGCGCCGCAACGGCTACGACCGCGTGTCGAACGTCGCCGGCGGCATCGACGCCTGGTCGCGCGAAATCGATCCGGCGGTCCCCCGCTACTGAACCGCCGCGAACCCGTCTCGCGCCGTTAACGGTCTCGCGCTACGCTCCGCGCCGGCAAAGCACGGAGTACGGCAATGATCGGGCGGATCGCACTGGCCATCGGCATTCTCGCGGCGCTCCCGGCGGGCGCCGAGACGACGCGCGTCGAGATCGACGGGACGGCGATCGTGCTCAGCGTCCCCGACGGACATTGCCTGCTCGAACGGGCGCATCCCGCCGACCGCAACATCCTCGAGACGGTGGAGCGCGTGGTGGCCGGTTCCAATCGCGTTCTCGCCGCTTTCGCCGATTGCGAGCAGCGCGCGGAGATGCGCGGCGGCCGGCGCAGCGTGCTCGACGATTTCGGGCAATACATGACGCCGGTGCGCGCGGGCGTCATTCCCCTCCCGCCGGCGCAATTCGCGCAGCGCATGACCGAAACCTTCAAGCAGCAGGGCGCGCAGCTCCTCGAGGGGGCCGAGGCCGACACGCGCGAGCGCCTCGGCGGCCTGAAACTCGGGATCCGCATGGGCGAGAACAAGATGCTCGGCGTGCTGCGCACCGACGAGCGCGCGAGCTATGTCGGCATCGTGCAGAATCTCGGCCTCGCCGACGGAACGACGAAGCTCCAGGTCGGCATCGCGGCGTTCGGGCTCCAGAAGCAGCGGATGGTGAGCCTCAACCTCTACGGCCGCTTCGAGGAGGGCCCCGGCGGCGCGAACACGACGCTGCGCCTGCTGCAGGCCTCCGTCGGCACCTACGCCAGCACCAGCGCCGCCAACGCGCGCTAGCCCGCGAAGCGCAGGAACGGCATCGCGGCGCGGATCAGCCGCGGCATCGCCAACGGGCGCACGAGCCGCGCATCGTAGCGCGCCATGCGGCGGTCGTTCTCGGCGAGGCAGAGCTTCATGAAGCTCTTGATCGTCAGCGGCTCGCCGCCGGCCACGAAATTGCGGCCTTCGATCGTCATCGCGGCGTTGTTCTTGCCGTCTTTCGACCCCTCGCCGGTCTTGGGGCCGACGCCGCCTTTGGCGAATTTCATGCGCTTCCAGGCGCGCGTCGCCAGCGCCGCAAAGCGCCGCCCCGCATAGACCGGGCGCGCCGCGACGTTGCGCTGCCCCTGCGCCCACACCGCCCAGTTCACGAAGAACAGGATGTGGCGCGCCTCCTCCTGGATCACCGGCTCGAACACCTCGATCAGCTCGGCCGGAAAATAGCCGCTGTCTTTCGCGAGCTTGAACAGGCCGAACGCGAAGAACGAATCGAAGCACTCGCCGTAGCCGGTGCAGAGATAGGCCCATTCGGGATCGGGCGGTGGCGTGAAGCTCTCGTCGGGCGTGATCTCGATTCCGTAGAACCGGATCATGTTCTCGAGCACCACCTTGTGCCGCCGCTCCTCGAACGCGTTGAGCGCGATCGCCTCGCGGATCAGCGGATCGGCCGTGCTGTCGGCGATCGCCTGCATGTTCTTGGACGTGTGCAGCTCGGTCTCCACCGCAATGTCCCAGAACGGCAAGGCGGTGAGGCGCGCGAGCGCGTCGGGCGCCAGGGTCGGCCACGGGATGATCGCCGGCTTGTAGGGATCGAACGTGTCGAGCAGGAGCCGGCAGAAGAGCTGCTTGTGGTCTTCCGAACCCGGCCGGATGCGGCCCTCGCGCGCGAAGCGCCAGGCCGGCGCGCCGCCGGCGGCGGTGGCGGCGATGTCTGTCACGCCTGGCACTCCTTGCCCGTCAACGTCGACGAGCACTTAGTCCCCGCCCCCGGCGCCGGTCAACCGGCCCTGTTGCCGCGTGGCCGCGCCATGCTAAGAGCGCGCCGGGGAAGACTGGGAGGGATCCGGAATGCTTTACCATCATGCGCGCCTTGCGTTCGCCGCCGCCCTGCTTGCGACCGGCGCGGCTTCTGCCGCCGCCGAAACGCCGGTGGAGCGCGGCCGCTATCTCGTCGAGACCATCGCCGGCTGCGGCAACTGCCATACGCCGCGCGGACCGGGCGGCACGTTCGCCGCCGGCAAGGAGCTCGCGGGCGGCTTCGTCGTGCTCGACATCAAGGAGTTCCGCGCGGTCGCGTCCAACATCACGCCGGACAAGGAAACCGGCATCGGCAACTGGACCGACGCGCAGATCGCGAAAGCGATCCGCGAAGGCATCCGGCCCGACGGCAGCCTGATCGGCCCACCGATGCCGTTCGAGCTCTACCGCAAGATCTCGGACAGCGACCTGATGGCGATGGTGGCCTACCTGCGCACCGTGAAGCCGGTAAGCAACAAGGCGGAGAAATCCGTCTATCGCATTCCGCTGCCGCCCGCCTACGGCCCGCCGGTGACCTCGGTGCCCGACGTCCCGCGGACCGACAAGGTGAAATACGGCGAATATCTCGCCGGCCCGGTCGGGCATTGCATGGAGTGCCACACGCCGATGGACGAGAAGGGCCACCGCATCTGGTCGCGCATCGGCCAGGGCGGCGACAAGTTCGAGGGGCCGTGGGGCGTCTCGGTCTCGCGCAATCTCACGCCGCACCCCGAGGACGGTCTCGGCAAGTGGAGCGACGCCGAGATCAAGCGCGCGATCACGCAAGGGATCAGCAAGGACGGCGCGAAACTGTTTCCGCCGATGGGCTTCTCCTTCTACGCCAAGGTGAAGGACGAAGACCTCGACGCGATCGTCGCCTATCTCAGGTCGCTGAAACCGCTGGCGCGGGCGAAGTGACGGCCGCGCGCCGCTTCACGATCTCCACGCAGCTGTAAGACATCACGCGCTCGCGCTTCTGGTTGAACACCTCGAAGGCGACGGTGACGTAGCCGCGATCGGCGCGCGAGGCCGAGGATTTGATCTCGGTCACGCGCGCCTGCATCACGATCACGTCGCCGGGGCGCGTCGGCTTGTGCCACCGCACCTCGTCGAGGCCGGGCGAGCCCATGCCGCCGCCGCGCAGGAAGCCGGCTTCGATCATGCTGGCGAACGTCGCCGCCATCACCTGCAGGCCGCTGGCGATCAGGCCGCCGAACTGGCTGTTCGCGGCCGCCGCCCGGTCGGTGTGGAACGGCTGCGGATCGTAGCGCCGCGCGAAATCGACGATCTCGTCCTCGCTCAGCGAAACGGGCTTTGCGCGGAACACGTCGCCGAGCGCGAAATCCTCGAAATACTGCTCGCGGCCGATGGCCTTGGCCGGCGGCAGCCAATCGAACGCGCTCACGGCTTGGGTTTCTCCGCCGGCGCCGCTGCCGGATTGGGCTTCTGCCGCGGCGGCGGCGGCGAGACGACGACTCGCAGCCCGTGCAGCCGCGCCGGTCCCCGCGCTTCCATCCAGATCACGCAGCCGCTTTCGTAGACGCTCAGGCGGTGCAGGATGTTGTCGGGGCCGCGCACGAGCGACCGCGTCGCGTAAAGCCGCGCGATCAGCTCTTCGGCCTTCTTGGGCTCGATCACCTCGCAGCCGAGGCGCAGCATCTGCTGCAGCAGGCGCGTGAAGTTCCATTCCTGCTGGTCGACCTTGTCCCAGGTGACGCGCATCTCCCAATTCCCGCGGCGGACTTCCAGCTCGGGCGAAAGCTTGGTCTTGAAAATCCAGGTGCCGGGCTTGGCGGCCGGCTCGATCAGCGGCGCCGGAAAATGCGGCCGCGGGCTCCAGCCGAGATGCAGCTTGTAGGCCGCCAGCGCGGTGCCGGCGCCGGCCACGGCAAGCGCGCACGCGCCGAGCAGGGCATTGCGGAAGAGCCTCGGGCTCATGGGATATCCTTTCGCCGGATAAATCGGGCGGCACCATAACGAACCCGCCGCGCAAACGGAACCGGCCGGACGCGGGCCCCCGCATTGCTCCGGCGCGAGGCGGCGGTTAACGTGCCTTCAGGCATTTCTCCCGTTTCCTTCACGCCATGAATCTTTACGAGCGCTTCCTGGCCGTCCAGGGATTGCTGTTCAATCTGCTGTTCGCCGCCACGGCCATCCTCCTGCATTTCTGGGGGCTGCCGCGCGCGGTGGAAACGCTCGAGTTCACGACGCTCCGCCACGTGCTGGGCGTCGGCATCCTGCTCGGGCTCGCGCTGGAACCCTTCGCGCTGCGCGTGAAGTTCCGGGAAACCCTGCGCGACGTCCACGGCGGCATTCTCGGCGACCGCGACGACGATGCCGGCCCGCGCAGCCTCGGCCTCGTGCTGGCGTGGTTCATCCATCTCGTGGTCGGCGCGATCCTGCTGCTGCTCGCGATGCAGGCGCTGGGCTTCGGACCGCGCACCTATCCGTTCCTGTTCGTCGGCGCCGCCACGATCCTGGTGCTG
>CAZUYG010000046.1:0-10673 GCA_964624265.1 uncultured Candidatus Odyssella sp. | reverse complement strand
CCCTGGCGGGACCGGAGGCGGCCGCGATGACGGCCCCGCGGGGCCAGTCATCGTTCTTGCGGGCGGGCGTTAACCACGTCTGTTAGGCCCGCGACAAGGATTTCGCTCATTATCCGAGGAAAACAGCGCCGTCAAACAAGATCATCGTTAACAGCGGCGATATTTCGACGGGGTTTGGTTAATGACGCAAACCCGGCTCGGGCATCTCCGCCGAGTCACAAACGCAAATCACGCCCCGACTTTCGCCGGGGCGTGATTTGCCGTTCGATCGAGTTCGGCTGTGCCGGACTACTGCTGCGGCGGCTGGCCCGGCTGCGCGGGTTGCGCCGGCGGCGCCGGATCGGTCGCCGCTGGCGGCGGCGGCGCGGGCTGCCCGCCGCGCGGTCCGAGCGCCGGGGTCCACCACGTGTGGATGTGGTCGTCGCGCCGCGGCGTGAGGTCGTCCACAACGCTGTGGAACACGCTGCGGGGCGGCGGACGCGTCGCCTCGCCGGGCGCCGAAATGCCGAGGTTTTCCAGCAGGCGGCCCATGCTCGCGAGAGTCCGGTATATGCCGAACCGCACCGTCGCCTCTTCCGTGACGATGCCGGTCTGGTTGTTGAAGATTTCGTTCTGAATGTCGAGCAGGTCGAGCAGCGTGCGGCGGCCGCGGTCGAACTGCTGCGAATAGGCGACGCGGACCCGCTCGTTGGCGGCGAGTTGCTGCTGCAGCGCGGCCCGGCGTTCGCGCGCCGACTGCACGGCGTTCCACGACACGCGGGTCTGCTGCGCGACCTCGCGGCGCGAGCGCTCGAGCGTCTCGCGCGACTCGTAGAGGCGGGCCACCGCCTCGCGCTTGCGCGCCACGTCGGACCCGCCACGGTACAGGTTCCAGCGCCCCTGGAGCATGAGCGAGAACTGCTCTGCCTGACCGCGCGTGCCATCGGCGTTGTAGAGGAAGTTGTAGTTCGCCTCGGCCGTGATCGTCGGGAACCAGCGGGAATCGGCAATGCCGATCGCCGCGTGAGCGACCCGCACGTCGGCCGTTGCCGCGCGCACCGCAGGAGCCTGCTCGGTCGCGGCCGTCACGGCCTCGTCCACATTCGCCGGCAATGCGCCGTCGGGCGACGTCGTGTCGGTCAGCGCCGCGGGCTGCTCGCCCACGGCCTGAACGTAGAGCGCCACCGCGTCGCCATACTGCCGGCGCGCCGTGGCGACGTTGGCCTGCGCGTTCGACAGGCGGCCCTGCGCCTGATCGACGTCGGACTGCGGGCCGCGGCCGCCGCGCGCACGCGCCTGCACGCGGCGCAGGATCTCTTCGTGGACGCGCACGTTTTGCGTCGCAATCTCGAGAATGCGCTGCGTGCGCTGCACTTCGAGATACGCCTCGATCGCACGCAGCGCGATCACCTGCGCCGTGTCCATGGTGCGATGCGCCGACGACTCGACGCGATAGTATTGGCGGCTGACTTCGCTATCGGTGCCGAAGCCGTCGAACAGAAGCTGGCGCAGGCTGACGCCCGCCTCGTAGCGGTTCATGTCGACCCAGCCGCCCTCTCCGTTGATGCGGCCGGGACGCGTGCGGGTCGCGACGTTGTTGGTCCACTCGTGGCCGATCGCGCCGCGCACATCGAGCTGCGGCAGATATCCGCCGCGCGTCGCGCGCAACTCCTGCTCGATCGCACGCCGCGAAAACCGCAGCTGCCCCACTTCCGGATGGGTCGCGACCGCGGTCTCCGCGGCTTCCTTCAACGTCTTCGCATCGGCGCCGACGGCCGAAAGGGCGAGAGCGCCGATCGCGGCCGCGGCAGCAGCCGCCATGCGCGCAGATTTCGTGGCAAAGCTCTTCATGATTTCCCCGCGAATCCCCGTTTTTGGTGGCGGCGTGCGCACGCGAGCTATTCCCACGCATTCCCCGCGGACGCCAAGCTATTCCCGTGCAGTATGCCGGGCCACTCTTGAACCGGACAAGTAAATAATTGATTAACCAGAGTGCAAGGGAAATCGTGGTTAAGAGTGAAGCGTAATTCTTTCCCGACTATACGCCCCGCCTCCCAGCACTCGCGTTCCCTCCGGCGATCACGTACAAGACCATAGTGATGTTTCACGCCCGGTCTCGATATTGGCTCAATTCGTACGTTTACTTTGTCAGTAGGTGCAAATGATCTTGGCAACGAAGTATTAACTTTGCTGGATCAGTTTCCCTTGCGTCGGGGGCGAGAGCTGCGGCGCGCGGCCGCCATGAGCGCGGCGATGCTGCGCCGAGGCCATCAGGAGTGCTACTGTCGCTCCAGGCCCCGGATGCCGCCGCGCTGAGCGTGGCGGAAGCCTGATCGGAAGTTTTCTCGTCGGCGGAGATTCGGGGAGCGCCAGCGTGTCCACTGCCAGTATCGGGAAAATCGTGCCGGATCACGCCGCCCCGGAGCAACGAGAGGAACAGGGGCTGCCGCCGGGGCAGACGCCGGCGGCCCGCCGCGCGCCGCCGCCGCCGGGCGAGGCGTTGACCCCCGGCATGGCCCAAGCGTCCAACACCCCCAAAGCCGAGCCGGCCGCCGGGCCGGCGCCGCTCCCCGCGTCCAGCGGCGATTCGCGTCGCGTTGCCCCGCCCGCTCGCCCGCTGGTCACGCCGGCGCAGCCGATTCACTTTCCCGGCCGCACGGATGACGCGACGACGCATTTCGAAGTCGCGCGCGGTCCTCGGCACGACGGCAACGTGACGCCGCTGCGACCGGCGCCCTCGTCGGCCAATCCGTTTCCGGTTCCTCCGGTGCATCCGCACCCTGCCCCGGCGCCGCCCGGAGCGACCATCCACGTTCCCGCCGCACGCGCGCCGCATGGCCCTGCTGCTGAAGCCGGCCGCACGCAACGGCCGGCATCCGACACGCAGCCGGCGCCGACGCGCCAGGCATCGGCTATCCCGCCCCCGCCGATCGTCGAACGGCGCGGGCCGGCCGATCAGGCCGCGGCTGCCGTTGCCGCCGCGGCCGCCGCCGCGAATTGGCGTATCCCGCAGCAGACCGCGCGCGCCGACGATCCGCTGCTCGACTGCCTGATCGTTCTGACGGCGATATTCGAGCGTCCGCATTCGGCCGAGGCGCTGACGGCCGGTCTGCCTTTGGTGCAGAACCGCATCACGCCCGAGCTGTTCATCCGCGCGGCGTCGCGCGCCGGCTTGGCCGCGCGCATCGTCAAGCGGCCGGTCGCGGAGATTTCGGATCTTTCGCTGCCCTGCGTGCTGCTGCTCAAGGACGCGCGGGCCTGTGTCCTGACGGCGCTGAACGGCGGCAAGGCGACCGTGATCGTTCCCGAAACGGGACATGGCACGGTCGAACTGCCGCAAGATCAGCTCGCCCAGCGCTACACGGGCTATGCGCTGTTCGCGCGGCCCGAATACCAGTTCGACGCGCGCTCGGAGGCGACGGACATTCGCCCCACGCGCAACTGGTTCTGGGGCACGCTCGGCCGCTTCTGGCGAATCTACATGCAGGTGGGCCTCGCCGCCATCTTCGTGAACCTGTTCGCGATCGCGCTGCCGCTGTTCACGATGAACGTCTACGACCGCGTGGTGCCGACCAAGGGGCAAGAGACGCTCTGGGTGCTGGTGCTCGGCGTGGGCATCATCTTCGCGTTCGAGTTTCTCTTGCGGATGCTGCGATCCTACTTCGTCGACACGGCCGGGCGCAGCGCCGACGTGATCATGGCCAGCGCCGTGTTTCAGCAGGTGCTGGGCATCCGGCTCGACCAGCGCCCGCAGTCGGCCGGCGCTTTCGCGCAGCAATTGCGCGAATTCGAAAGCCTGCGCGATTTCTTCACCTCGGCCACGCTCGTCACCCTGATCGATCTGCCGTTCGTCTTGCTCTTCATCGGCGTAGTGGCGATCATCGGCGGGCCGGTGGCGCTCGTGCCGCTGATCGCCGTGCCGCTCATCATCGGCGTGGGCTGGTTCCTCCAAGTGCCGCTCAACGAGGTCGTGACGCGCACGGCGCGCGAATCCGCGCAAAAACATGCGCTGCTCGTCGAGAGCATCGTCGGCCTCGAGACGATCAAGGGCCTCGGCGCAGAAGGCCGCACGCAGCGCAACTGGGAGCGCTTCGTCGGCATGACCGCCAAGAGCGCGCAGCGCGCGCGCGAACTCTCTCAGTTCGGGCAGTATTTTACCGGCCTCGTGAGCCAGATCGTCAGCGTGGCCGTGGTCGTGGTGGGCGTCTACCTGATTTTCGAGGGCCATCTCACCGTGGGCGCGCTCATTGCCTGCACGATCCTGACCGGCCGCGCGATGGCGCCGCTGACCCAGGTGGCCGCGCTGCTGACCCGCTTCGACCAGTCGATGGTTTCGCTCAAGACCATCGACAAGATCATGTCGCTGCCGGTCGAACGCCCGGCCGGCACGCAATTCGTCCACCGCCCGGTCCTGCGCGGCGCGATGGAGTTCCGCGACGTCGAATTCACCTATCCGAACCAGCCGCTGCCGGCGCTCGACGGCGTGTCGTTCTCGATCCGGCCGGGCGAGCGCGTTGCCATCATCGGCAAGATCGGCTCCGGCAAGAGCACGATCGAAAAGCTGATCCTGGGATTCTATCAGCCCCAAAAGGGCGCGATCCGCATCGACGGGACCGATATGAAGCAGATCGATCCCGCGGACCTGCGCCGCAACATCGGCTACGTGCCGCAGGACGTGTTTCTTTTCTTCGGCACCGTGCGCGAGAACATCGCGATGGGCGCTCCCTATGCCGACGACGCGGCGATCCTGCGCGCCGCCCGCATCGCCGGCGTGGACAGCTTCGTCGCGCGCCACCCGCAGGGCTTCGATCTGCAGGTGGGCGAACGCGGCGAAGCGCTCTCGGGCGGCCAGCGCCAGTCGATCGCCATCGCGCGCGCGCTCGTGCGCGATCCGAACATCGTGATTCTCGACGAGCCCACGAGCGCGATGGACAAGGGATCCGAGGACTGGCTCATCGCGCGCCTGCGCGAAATTCTCGAGAGCAAGACGCTGGTGCTCGTGACGCAGCGCCTGTCGCTGCTCACGCTGGTCGAGCGCGTGATCGTCATGGACAGCGGCAAGATCGTTGCCGACGGCCCGCGCGACAAGGTGCTGGAGACGCTGGCCAAGGGCCAGATTCGCGGAGCGAGCTAAGCCGACGCCATGGGCAGGATTTCTGGCATAGACGACTTGATCGAGGGCGCGAAAGCGGCCGAACGCGGCGCGTCGGCGCGTCCCCGGCACCGCGAAGACGCCGAAATGATGCCGGAACTTTACGCGGCGGCGATCCGGCGGCCGCATCGTCTGGCCACCTGGGCGCTCGGCGCGGTCGGCGCCGGCCTGCTGATGTTTGCTGTCGCCACGTCCGTGATTCAGCTCGACGAAGTGACCCGCGCCGACGGCAAGGTGATTCCGTCCGGTCAAACGCAGGTGGTCGCGCACCTCTACGGCGGGATCGTGCAGGACATTCTCGTGCGCGAAGGCGACGAGGTGAAAGCGGGCCAGGTGCTGCTGCGGATCGACAACCGCGATTCGCAAGCGGAGTTCGGCGAAAACCGCGCGCGCATGGCGGCGCTTGCGGCGCGCGCCGCGCGGCTGCGCGCCGAGGCCGAAGGACGCGAAGAGATCGAGATTGCAGCTGACATCGAAACGGTTTCGCCGCAGGCCGCCGGGCTCGAGCGCCGGCTCTTTCAGGCACGGCGCGAAAGCCTGGTTTCGGAGCTGAAAGGGCTCGAAGAGCAGCTGACCCAGCGCGAGCAGGAGCTTGCGCAGCAGGAGGCGATCGTCTCCAGCCTCGAAAAGAAGCTGGGTTCGCTCCGCAGCGAATACGGCAATGCGCTCCGCGTCGGCGTCAACGTGGTCGGCCGGCTCGAGCTGCTCCGCCTCCAGCGCGAAACCAAGGACGCCGAAGGCGAGCTCGCCACCGAGCGATTGAAGGTGCCGCGCATCCAGTCCGCGATCCTCGAGGCGCGCCAAAAGCAGACCGACCGCAAGAACGTGTTTGTCTCCGAGGCGCGCCGCGATCTGAACGACACCGAGAGCGAGATCGCGCGACTCAAGGAGAAGCTCGAAAAGCTGACCTTCGACGTGAAGACCAACGAGGTGAAGGCGCCGCTGCGCGGAATCGTCAAGCAGCTGCGAATCGCCACGAAGGGCGGCATCGTCAAGGCCGGCGAGCCGCTCGTCGAGATCACGCCGCTCGACGACACGCTCGTGATCGAGGGCCGCGTCCGCCCGAGTGACATCGCGTTCATCCGGCTCGGTCAGCATGCGCTGGTCAAGATCACCGCCTACAATTACGCGACCTATGGCGGGCTCGAGGGGCGCGTGTTCGAGATCAGCCCCGACGCGATCGAAAGCCCGGAGAAGCCGGGCGAGACGCACTACCGGGTGAAAGTGCGCACGACGAAGAGTCATCTGGAGGCCCAAGGCAAGGTCCTGCCGATCGGGCCCGGAATGACCGCGCAAATCTCGGTCAAGATCGGCGAGAAATCCCTGCTCGCTTACATCCTCAAGCCGCTCACCAAGTCGTCGCGGCGGCTGCACATCGACGATCCCGGCCGTCCCGGGCAGACCGGCCGGCCGAGCGCCGAAAGCCTCTGAATCATGGACGGATCGGCGCCCAAGCCCGACGCATTCAGCTACACCGATCCCGCATTTCTTCGCTCCAGCGCGGATTCGGTGGCAAGGGAAGGCGCGCGCCGATTCGGCAGCTATCTCGCGATGGCGCTCGGCGCATTGGTTCTGGCGCTTCTGGTCTGGGCGCGCGTTTCCTACATGGACGACATCACGCGCGGCGAGTCGCGCGTCATTGCCTCGGGACAGAACAAGGTCGTGCAGGCGCCCGATTCCGGCGTCGTCAAGGCGATCTTCGTCAAGGAAGGGGACACGGTCGCCGCCGGCCAGCCGTTGATGCGCATCGATGCGACGCCGTCCAAAGCCACGCTCGACGAGAAGCTTGCGCGCCTTTACGCGCTGCTGGCGCGCGCGGCGCGCCTCACCGCCGAGGCCGAGGACAAGGACGCCGTCGCGTTCCCGGACGAAGTACGCAGAAACGCGCCGCGCGAGCTGGAACAGGAGACCGCCGCGTTCCGGAGCCGCGCGCAGCAGCAGAAGGGCGAGCTTGCCACGCTCGAGCAGCAGGTTGCCCAGAAGGAACAGCAGCTTCGCGAAGCCGAGAGCACGGTGGCGCGCCTCGATGCGCGCCTGCGCCTCAATCGCGCCGAGGAATTCGACACCTGCCGCGCCTATCGCAGCGGATCGGCCTCGCTCTCGGAGTGCCAGGTGGCGCAGCGCGCCTCGCTCGAAACCGCGGGTCAGCTTGAAAGCGAGCGCCGCGGCATTCCGCGCGCCGAAGCCGCGCTGCGCGAAGCGCGCCAGAAGGTGGAAGACAAGCGTGCGCAGTTCCGCTCCGATGCACGCAAGGAGCTGAACGAGGCACAGGCCCAGATCGACCAGATTCGCCCGCAGATCCAGAAGGAGGGCCAGACCCTCGCGCTGACCGAGCTGAAATCGCCCGTACGCGGGATCGTGAAGACGATCGGCGTCGCGACGATCGGCGGCGTCGTGAAGGCTGGCGACGCGCTCATCGAGATCGTGCCGGCGGAAGACACGCTACTGGTCGAAGTTCGGGTCAAACCGTCGGAAATCGCGTTCGTTCGCCTCGACCAGGATGCGACGGTCAAGATCAGCGCGTACGACTATTCGATCTTCGGCGGGCTCGAGGGCAAGGTCGTCGAAATCAGCTCCGACGCCATCGTCGACGAGAAGAAGAACTCGCACGGCGAGCGCGATACCTACTACCGGGTGCGTGTCCGGACGCAGAAGGCCTTTCTCGAGCGCGACAAACAGCTTCTGCCGATCATCCCCGGCATGACCGGCCAGGTCGATATCCGCACGGGGAGACGCACGGTTCTCGACCGCTTTCTCGATCCATTCTACCGGCTGCTGAGCGACTCGCTCGGCGAGCGCTGAAACCGGGGAACTGCTCCGCCACTTTCGCGTTTACCGAAAAGCTGCCTCAAGGCGCGGATTTTCGGACGATTGCATGTCGGCACTGCGACAGCTGGGACGCATCCTGGGGCGCGCGGGGCGTTGCTGGATCGAAGACGACGCTCCGCAGCTGGGCGCGAGCCTCGCTTACTACAGCCTGTTTTCGGCGGCGCCGCTGCTGATCATCGCCGCCGCGATCGCGGGCGCGGTGTTTGACGAGGAGACGGTTCGGCGCGGCCTCGAAGGCCAGCTCTCGTATCAGCTCGGCGCCGAGCCGGCCAAAGCGCTGATCGCCATCGTCGAAATCGCAAGCAAGCCGCGCGAAGGGTTTTGGGCCGGCATCGCCGGCACCGGCGCGCTGCTGATCGGCGCGGTAAGTTTTCTCGCCTCGCTGCGTTCAGCCCTGTCGCGCATTTGGAAAGGCGAGGCGAAACCGCCGCCCTCGGGCATTGCCGGCATCATCCTGACATACACGATCGCGACGGTGCTCCTGCTGTTCGCGGGCCTGTTGCTGCTCGCGGCATTGCTGATTTCGTCGGCGCTGGCCGCCGTCGAAGGGCTCGGCCGCGACCTGCCGGGGTCGGCCGCGTTGTGGCGGGTGGTCGAGCTTGGGGTTTCGTTCGCGGTGACCACGTTGGTTTTCGCCGTCGTGTTCCGGCTCGCATCGCAATTTCGATGGCGGCATGTCTGGCTCGGCGCGCTCGCGACGGCCGTCCTCTACGCGATCGGAAAGGCGGCGTTCGGGCTTTACGTCGAGTGGAGCGGCGTCCAGTCGGGCTACGGCGCCGCCGGCGCGCTCATCGTCTTCGTGGTGTGGGTGTACTACACCGCGCAGATCATTCTGTTCGGCGCCGAGGTGGTGGCCGCCGGAGCGAGCGAGCAGGCGCGCGCCGCTCAGTTCACCGCGCGCTGGCGCGGCGTGTAGCGCCCGTTCTTGAACTCCGCGAACATGTCGTCCACCTGCGGGTGGCCGACAGGCTTGCCGGTCTCGTCGGGAAGAAGGTTCTGCTCCGACACATAGGCGATGTAGGTGGATTCCGCATTTTCGGCGAGCAGATGATAGAACGGCTGATCCTTGCTCGGCCGGATCTCGGGAGGAATCGAGGCGTACCATTCCTCGGTGTTCGCGAACACCGGATCGACGTCGAATATGACGCCGCGAAACGGATACACGCGGTGCTTCACCACCTGCCCGATGCGGAATTTCGCCGTGCGCAGTTCGGGCGGCGGCGCCGGCGGATTCATGATCGTATCCTTCATCATGTCATTCATAGGTGAATCGCCGCGCCGTGCAAGGGGCGCCGCGTCCGGATCGTGCCGCCACCGAGGTTAACCGTTGCGTCCGCGGACGCGCCAACACAAAGTCGCGGCGGCGAAATTCGAGGCGGAGCAATGCGGGGAGGCGCGGCAGGAAGTTTCGGTATCGGACAACCGGTGCGCCGGGTCGAGGACCGCCGCCTCGTTTCGGGGCAGGGGCGCTACGCCGACGATTTTGCGCCGCCCGGCATGCTGCACGCATTCGTCCTGCGCGCGCCGCATGCACATGCCCGCATTCACCATATCGACGCCGCGCCTGCGCGAAAGATCAAGGGTATAGAGCTCGTCCTCACCGCGGCCGAGCTGGAGCGCGAGGGCGTAAAACCCATTCCAAGCTGGTCGCGGCTACCAACCTCGACTTTCCCCAATCGCGACGGATCGCCGCTTCCCGACCCGCCGAACTATCCGCTTGCCCGCGGAAAGGTCCGTTATGCCGGCGAGGCCGTGGCATTCGTCGTCGCCGCGACGCGCGCACTGGCGCAGGACGCCGCCGAGCAAATCGACGTCGAATACGAAGAACTGCCTCCCGTCGTATCACCGGAGGCGGCGTTGGCCGCCGGGGCGCCGCGACTATGGGAAGACATCCCCGGCAATCTTTGCTTCGACACGGAAAACGGCGAAGCCGCGGCCGTGGAAAGAGCCTTTGCGGCGGCGGCGCACCGCGTCCGCGTGCCCCACCTCAACAACCGGCTGATCGTCCACTACATGGAGCCGCGTATCGCGCTGGCCGAATTCGACGCAGCCTCGGGGGTAACGACGCTGCGCTGCGGGACTCAGAGCGTACAGCGCCAGCGACTCGTGCTTTCGCAGGTCTTGGGCACGCCAGCGGAGCACCTGCGCGTCATCGCCGGCGATGTGGGCGGCGGGTTCGGCGCACGCAGCTATCTCTATCCCGAGCACGTCTTGGCCACTGTCGCCGCCCGCCTGCTCGGACGGCCGGTGAAATGGCGCGCCGACCGCTCGGAATGCTTCCTCACCGACACGCAGGGCCGCGATCAGCATATCGATGCCTCTCTGGCCCTCGACCGCGATGGGCGTTTTCTGGCGGTCCGGCTCGAAGCGCTACACAATATCGGCGCCTGCATCACCACGCTCGGCCATTGGGCGGCGGCCATCAACATCATGCGTCTCGCCACCAGTGTTTATGCGATACCCGCGGCCCACCTGCGCCTGCGCGCCGCGTTCACGAACTGCGCGCCGGTGAATGCCTATCGCGGCGTGGGCCGCGCCGAGGCGATCTACGCCATCGAGCGACTCATCGAGGCGGCGGCGCGCGCGACCGGCATCGATTCCGCCGAATTGCGCCGGCGCAATTTCGTTCCTCCCGAAGCCATGCCCTACAAGACGCCGACCGGCTCCAATTACGACAGCGGGGAGTTCGCGGCCGTGTTGGCGAAGGCGCAGG
>CAZUYG010000045.1:0-10748 GCA_964624265.1 uncultured Candidatus Odyssella sp. | reverse complement strand
CACGCAGTGTCCTCAAGACGGGCCGGACAGCGTCTTCCGAGGCGCCCGCGAAGCACGTCCAGACGCGGTCTGGCGTTGCGGCGCCGCTTTCAGCGCATTCGTGGCGCGCGGCCGCGAAGATCGTGCCATTCTGCGGTGACATATCTCCGCCTCCGGCTGTAGAGTTTATGGTTCATAAAGCGTGTTTGCGCGTGCCAATTGTGTGACCGTGCGATGTACGCCAGGGAGCCGGGAATTCGATGCGGTTAAGCGGAACGTTGCTCGTGAAGGTGCCGGTTCGCGCCGCCGAATCCGGCGCCGCGACTGCGCGATCCCTGGCCGGAGGCCGGCACGCCGTGAACTTAAGTCGCCGATAAGATCGCCGAGGCTAGCGTGTCCGAAAAGGGCAAGAGCGTGATCGAAATCGCCACGTCGTCGGAGGACGTTCGCAGCATGGCGCGCGATTTGATCGCGCGGCATGGCAAGTCCGCCGTCACGGTCGCCGAATGGAACGCGATGGAGCACGAAGAGAACGGCCGCCCCGAAGAGGCGAAGCGCTGGATGATCATCGCCGGGACGATCCTGGCGATCACCGAGGACTGAATGCCGCGGCGCGGCGGCTCCGTTGACCGATTGCTAACGGTTGTCCGTCATAGTTTCATAGGTGTTGGGGTGGGCGACAGGCAGGAGAAGCGCCGTGGCCTTGAAACTCGACCGTCGTGGATATGGGCGCAAGCCGGCCAATTTGCTGGCGACGCTGAAATGCAGCGGCGACATGTTCAGTTGCCACATCGTCGAGCTGTCTGAAGCCGGCGCGCGAATTCGGCTGGCCAAAGAGACGGCCGTGGTTTCGGGAGCGGGCCGGCTGATCGCGCCCGAGCTCGGCGACAAGGCGACCGAAATCGTCTGGCAGAACGGCGATCTGGTCGGCCTGCGCTTCACCGCCGTGAAGCAGCGCGCAACGGGGATGCCGCGGACAGCTCGGCGCTGACCATGTCCGGAAGGCGCGGTACGGTGCGCGCAACCGGGTGCCGTCCGCGCGGCTAGCGCGCGTCATGCGCCCAGGCGTCTTTTCGGCGGGCCGCCCCTCGCGGAGACGGCCCTCGCCGAACGCGATACCCGGAGACGCGCTTATCGCGTCGTGCAGCCCCAGACGCGGATCGAACAATTCGACGTGCGCGCCGAGCATTCCTGCAAGGCCCGGCTTTCCGCGGCCTGACGCGACGGCGCGTTGCCCCAGCCGTAAGCGTCGTCGCCGGACGCGTAGGCGCCGCAGCTGTTCTGGAACGTCAGGACGCGCTGGCAGCGGCCGCCGCACCGCGCTTGCGCCGCCGCCGACGCCGCCTGGCGCGTCGGCTCGTTGACGGCATCCGCCCAGGCGCCGCCCGGGCCGTAAGCGACCGCGCCCCAGCAATTGCCGACCTGGCAATCGGCGAGAGCATGGCTCGGCGCGAGCGAGATCGCGGCGAGCGCGCCGGCCGCAATCAGCGCGAGTCGAAAAGCCTTCATGGAGCTATCCCCTTTGTTTTTCTGACGGCTTGGCTCCGATGCGCCAACGCCGCCGGTCGAATGTAGGTAGATATATCTAAAGGGGTAAACAGAAATTTGCGTTACACCCGCGCGCCCCGTTCAAAAAAATGCGGCGCAGGACCGATCCTGCGCCGCGACAGAGTCGATGAGGAAGGTTCGTCTATTTGTAGCTGAGGCCGGATTCCAGGGTCTTCCAGCGCCCTTTCTCGACGACGGTCAGGAACACCTGCTGCGCGCCGAGATGGTTCGTGGCGCTGAACTTGATGGTCACCGGCGCGAACGGATTCTTGTAGTCGTTGATGCTCTCGAGCGCCTTCACGAGCGAGTCCGGCGTGAGATCCTTGCCGGCGCGCTTCAGGCCTTCGATGAAGATGTCGGCGACGACGTAGCCGATCTGGGCCGGGCCGGGTGCATCCGCGTTGAACTTGGCCTTGTAGGCGTCCATGAACGTCTTGGCCGCGCCGGTCGCCATGTCGGGGTAGATCACGGGCTGCGAGCTCATCGAGTAATAGCCCTCGGTGACGCCGCCCTGTGCGCTTGCGACGACCTGCTCGTAGGTGGCGACGCTGCCGAGGAACGGCACGTTCCAGCCCAGCTTGCGCGCGGTCGCGTAGGGAATGATGGTGTCGCGCACGATCGATCCCATAAGCACGAGATCGCACTTGGCGTCCCGGAGCTTCGTGATGGCGCCGGTGAAGTCCGTGTCCGTGGGCTTATGACCGGAGTCGGCGACGACCTTGAGGTTCATCGCCTTGGCCTGGTCGCGCGCGCCCTCCAGGATTTCCTGGCCGAACTCGGTGTCCTGGTACATGACGCAGGGGGCTTTCACGCCCTTTTTCTCGACGAAATATTTGAGGCCGGCGCGGATCTGGTCGTAATAGGTCGAAAGCACGCCGAACTTCATCGGATGCAGCGGCTCCGCCATCGAGCGCGCGGCCGTGAACGGGCCGAAATTGATGACCTTCATTTCGAGCTGGCGCTGGAACACGGCATTGTTCATCGGCGTGCCGAGCGCCCCAACCATCGCGAAGATCTTGTCGTTGGTGAGCAGCTTGTTGCCGGCCTGCACGGCGCGCGGCACCTGGTAGCCATGATCCTCGACGATGTACTTGAGCTTGCGGCCGTGGATGCCGCCCTTGTCGTTTTCCTCGTCGAAGCGGAGACGGATGGCGTTCGTCGAGCCGATGCCCCAAGGAGCCACCGGCCCGGTCAGCGACGTGTGCGCGCCAAGCACGATCTCGGTGGCGGTGACGCCCTGAGTCTCCGCGAAAGCGGCGCCGGCGAGGCACAGCCCGATGGCTGTACCGGCGAGCAATGTCGTGAGCCTTCTCATCGTTTTCTCCCTTGTGGCGGAGCCGGCGGCCGCACCATGCCGCGGCCGGCTTCCAGTTGCGGTTCGGATCAGTATTTCAGATTCTTCTCGACCGATTTCCATCGGCCCTTCTCGACCACGGCCAGGAACACGAAGCTGGAGCCGAGGTGCTGCTCGGGCGTGAACGTGATCGGCGGGCCGCCGAGCGGTCCTACGCGGTCCTTGATGCTCTCGAACGCCTTCAGGAACGACGCCGTGGTGAGGTCTTTCCCGGCGCGCTGGAGGGAATCGACGATCATTTCGGCGAGGCCGTAGCCGAGCTGCGCCGGATAGAACGGGTCCTGGCCGAACTTCGCCTTGTATTTCTCGAAGAACGCCTTCGCCTCTTTCGCTTCGATCTGATCGGGATAGAGCACTTCCTGGCCGTTGAGCGTGTAATAGCCCTCGGTGATGCCGCCCTGAGCGGTGGCGACGACGTTCTCGTAGCTCGCCGAAGTGCCGACGAACGGCACGTTCCAGCCGAGCTTGCGCGCGGTGGCATAAGGGATGATCGTGTCGCGCACGATCGTACCCATGACGACGAGATCGCACTGCGCTTCGCGCAGCTTGGCAATGGCGCCGGTGAAGTCGGTATCCGCCGGCTTGTGCCCGGCTTCGGCGGCGATCTTCACGTTCATCGCCTTGGCCTGGTCGCGGGCGCCTTCCAGGATCTCCTGGCCGAACTCCGTATCCTGGTACATGACGCAGGGCGCTTTGACGCCCTTCTTCTCGACGAAATATTTGAAGCCCGCACGCACCTGGTCGTAGTAGCTCGAGAGCGTCGCGAACTTGAGCTTGTGAAGCGGATGCGACATCGAGCGCGCGGCCGTGAACGGCCCAAGGTTCGGAACGCCCAGCGCGAGCTGCTGCTGGAACACGGCGTTGTTCATCGGCGTGCCGAGCGCACCGGCCATCAGGAAGATCTTGTCGCTGTTGAGCAACTTGTTGCCGGCCTGCACCGCGCGCGGCACCTGATAGCCGTGGTCCTCGACGATGAACTTGATCTTGCGGCCGTGGATGCCGCCCTTTTCGTTTTCCTCGTCGAAGCGCAGGCGCATGCCGTTGGTGGAGCCGATGCCCCACGGCGCCACTGGGCCGGTGAGCGCGGTGTGGGCGCCGATGACGATTTCGGTATCGCTGACGCCCTGGGTCTGCTGCGCGAGCGCGGGCGCGGCGGCGAGCATCAGCGAGCCGGCGAGGAGAGAAGCGAGTTTCCGCATGTGTGTCCTCCCGTGGAATTGTTCCGGCGCCATTGCGCGGCGCGCGGTTAACCTTCCTTGTACATCGAATCGATCAGCGGCGCGTATTTCTTGTTCACGAGCTTGCGTTTCAGTTTCATCGTGGGCGTCAGCTCCTCGTCCTCGGCGGTGAGCAGCGTGTCGATCAGGCGGAATTTCTTGATCGTCTCGACCCGCGCGAACTGCTTGTTCACCTTGTCGATCTCTTCGGCGATGAGGTCCTGCACCTCCTGCGCGCGGCACAGGCTGGCATAGTTCGAGAACGGCACGCCCTTGTCCTGCGCGAACTTCGCGACGTTGTCGTGGTCGATCATGATCAGCGCGGTGAGGAATTTGCGCCGGTCGCCGATCACGACCGCGTCGGAAATATAGGGCGAGAATTTGAGCTGGTTCTCGATCTCCGAAGGCGTGATGTTCTTGCCGCCCGCGGTGATGATGATGTCCTTCATGCGGTCGGTGATGCGCACGAAGCCCTGATTGTCGATGATGCCCACGTCGCCGGTGTGCAGCCAGCCGTCCTTGACCGTCTCCGCCGTCTTGTCCGGCTGGTTGAGGTATCCGATGAAGACGTGCGGGCCCTTCAGCAGGATTTCGCCTTCGGGCGACAGCTTCACCTCGGTGCCGGGCGCCGCGACGCCGACCGTGCCGATCTTGAGGCTCTTGGGATTGGTGCCGGTGGCGACGCCGCAATTCTCGGTCTGCCCGTACACCTCGAACATGTCGATGCCGAGCGCGAAATACCAGCGGATGAGATCGGGCGCGATGGGAGCGGCGCCGGTGACGATCCAGCGCGCGCGGTCGAGTCCGAGCACGCGCTTGACGTTCCTGAGCACGAGGAAGTTCGCGAGCTTGTAGATCGCGTTCAGCGCGGCCGGCGGCGTCCGTCCGTCCATCACGTAGTCGGCACGCTTTCGTCCGATACCGATCGCCCAGGCGTAGGCGAGGCGGCCGATCCAGGTGGCGTCCTTCAGCTGGATGGCGACCGCCGAATAGAAGCGCTCCCAGATGCGCGGCACGGCGAACATGATCGTCGGCGAGACCTCGCGCAGGTTCTCGGCGAAGGTTTCCGGGCTCTCGACGAAATTGATGATGCTCTTCGAGGCCAGCGGGCGGTGGACCGAGAAGCTGCGCTCGGCGATATGGCAGAGCGGCAGGAAGCATATCTGCTCGTCGCCGTCGTGCACTTCGAGCACGTACTCGCTGGCCGTCATCTGGAAAATGACGTTGCGATGGCTGAGCATCGCGCCTTTGGGCGGCCCGGTGGTGCCCGAAGTGTAGATGAGGATCATGAGATCCTCGGCCTGGGCGGCGTCGACGCGCTTGCCCCATTCCTCCGGATGCGCCTTCTCGTATGCGAAACCGAGCTCGTAGAGCTGTTCGATCGGCATCACCATGGGATCGGCGAAATCGCGCAGCCCTTCCATGTCGTAGACGATGACTTTCGCCAGCGAAGGCACGCGGTCGCGGATCGCGAGATATTTGTCGAGCTGTTCTTCGTTTTCGACGAACAGGAACTTGGTCTTCGAGTTGTTGACGATGTAGTCGAGCTGGTTCGACGAATCGGTCGGGTAGATCCCACAGGCGACGCCGCCGGCGCAGATCGCGCCGACATCGGTGTAGATCCACTCCTTGTTGTTTTCGGACAAGATCGAGACGACATCGCCGCGCTCGAGGCCCAGCGAGACGAGGCCGAGGCCGAGCGCGCGGGCGCGGCGGCCGTATTCGCTCCAGGAGATCGGCTTCCAGATGCCGTACTCCTTTTCGCGCATCGCCACGCGCTCGCCCATTTCCTGGACACGGTGACGGAACAGGCCCGGCAGGGTCGCGTGGCCGTCGCGGAGAATGGGCTGTTGCAGGACGGGGGCATTCATCGGGCTACCTCCACGTCTTCTTGCGCTTCCAGCGGCGGCGGCCGCGCGCGCCTTCTTCCTTCATGCCGAGGAAGAACTCCTTCACGTCCTCCGATTCGCGCAGGCGCTCGCAGGTGTCGTTCATGACGATGCGGCCGAGCTCCAGCACGTAGCCGTGGTGCGCGACCTTGAGCGCCATGTTCGCGTTCTGCTCGACCAGCAGCATGGTCACTTTGCGCTCTTCGTTCAACCGCCGGATGATCCCGAATATCTCCTGGACGAGGAGTGGAGAGAGGCCGAGCGAAGGCTCGTCGAGAAGCATGAGCTTCGGCCGCGCCATGAGGCCGCGTCCGATCACGAGCATCTGCTGCTGGCCGCCCGAGAGATAGGCCGCGGGCTGATCGGCGCGCTCCTTCAGGATCGGGAAATAGCCGTACACGGCGTCGAGATCGCCGGCGACCGCGGCGCGGTCGGCGCGCGTGAACGCGCCCATCATGAGGTTCTCGTACACCGAGAGGAACGGGAAGATCTCGCGGCCTTCGGGAACGTGCGCGATGCCCTGGCGCGCGACCCAGTCCGGCTCGTGCTTCTGGATCGGCTTGCCGCCGAACACGATCGAGCCCTTCTGCGGCTCCATGACGCCGGAGATCGTCTTGAGGATCGTCGTCTTGCCGGCGCCGTTCGCGCCGAGCACGGTCACGATCATGCCCTCGGGGACTTCGAGGCTGACGCCGCGCAGCGCCATGATCGGCCCGTAGAACGTCTCGATGTTGCGCATCTCGAGCAGCGGGGCGGCCATCGCTCAGGCTCCGAGATAGGCGCGCACCACGTCGGGGTGGCGCTGCACTTCGGCCGGCCCGCCCTCGGCGAGCACGCGGCCCTGGTTCATCGCGAGCACGCGGTCGGACACGCGCGAGACGAGGCGCATGTCGTGCTCGATCATCAGGATCGTGATCTTCAGGTCGTTCTTGATGTCGTCGATGTAGTTCGCGAGATCGTCGGTCTCCTCGATGTTGAGGCCGGAGGCGGGTTCGTCGAGCAGCAAGAGCGCCGGCTCCGTGCTCAGTGCGCGCGCGAGCTCCACCATCTTGCGGACGCCGTAGGGCAGGTTCGCGATGATCTGCTCGCGGTAATGCTGCAGCTCGAGCAGGTCGATGATCTTTTCCACCTTCTCGCGGTGGTCGAGTTCCTGGCGCAGGACGCCGGGCGTGAAGAAGATTTCGCTGAACAGGTTCGTGCGATTGCGGCAATGCCGCCCGATCAGCAGGTTGTGCAGAACCGTGGAGTGCTCGAACAGCTCGATGTTCTGGAAGGTGCGCGCGATGCCCATGCGCGCGATCCGGTGCGGCGGCACGCGCGTGATATCGTGTCCCTGGAAGACGATGCGCCCGCTGGTCACCTCGTAAATGCGGCTGATGAGGTTGAAGACCGTCGTCTTGCCGGCGCCGTTCGGGCCGACGATCGTGTAGACCTCGCCGGGCTTCACGACGAACGACACTTCGTCGACCGCGCGCAGGCCGCCGAACTGGATCGTGAGCTTGTCCGCTTCGAGCAGCACGCCGCCGGCCGCGTTCATCGCATCCGCTCCGTCTTGAGATAGCCGCGCTGGCGCTTGAACGTGGCCCGGCGGTAGAGCGGAAAGATTTCGAAGAACAGCCGGATCTTTCGCCAGCGGCCATAGATGCCGTAGGGCTCGAGCAGGATGAATAGCACGAGGACCAAGCCGAACACGCCGCCCTGGAGGCCGGGGATCTGGCCGATCGACGGCGGCAGCACGTCCTTCATCAGCGCCAGGAACTGCGGCAGGAACGCCACGATGATGGCGCCGTAGAAGCAGCCGTGCAGCGAGCCGAGGCCGCCCACCACGATCATCAAGAGGAGCTGGATCGAAAGGATGAGGTCGAACGCTTCGGGCGAGATGAACTGGAGCTTGTGCGCGAGCAGGCCGCCGGCGACGCCAGTGATGAACGTGCTGATGCCGAACGACGTCACTTTCGTGCGCGCGATATGGATGCCCATGCTCTGAGCTGAAATCTCCGAATCGCGGATCGCCATCATCGCACGGCCGGTGGCGCTACGCAGGATGTTGCGCGCGCCGAGCGTGATCAGGATCAGCACGACGAGGCAGATGTAATAGAAGTGCGTCTCGGTCGTCGTCTGCCAGCCGAACAGGTTCGGCTTCGCGACGGGGTGGCCGCGGAACCCGCCGGTGACGCTCGCCCAGTGGCTGAACACCTGCTCGATGATGACGGCGAAGGCGAGCGTCGCGATCGCCAGATAGATGCCGGTCATGCGCAGCGCCGGCAGGGCGAACGCGATGCCGAAGCCGGCCGAGACGAAACCCGCCATCGCCAGCGCGAACGGGAACGGGATGCCGACCTTGCTGGTGAAATAGGTGTGCGCGTAGGCGCCGATGCCGAGGAACGCGGCGTGGCCGAGGCTGGCGAGCCCGGTGAATCCGGTGAGGATCATCAGGCCGATGCCGGCGACGGCGTAGATGAACACCAGCGACAGCTCGCCGACGAAGAATTGCGGCAGCACGAGCGGCGCCGCGAACACGGCGATCAGCAGCAGGCCGTACCAGAAGACGTGCCCGCTGTGCTCGAACAGGCGGATGTCCTGCACATAGCTCGTCTTGAAGATGTTGCGCATCGCTCAGACCTTCTTCTTGTAGATCTGAGCGAACAGGCCTTGCGGCCGGATGATCAGCACGACGAGCATGAAGATGTAGGACGAGACCTCGGGCACGCCCTTCGGCAAGCCGGCGCGCGTGCCGTAGGCCGCGGCGAACGGCTCGATCGCGCCCAGCATGAGGCCGGCGATGACGGCGCCGGGCAGGCTGCCGAAGCCGCCGATCACCGCCGCGGCGAAGGCCTTGAGCCCGATGAAGCCCATGTTCGGATCGATCGTCGCGATCGGCGCCAGCAGAACGCCGGCCGCCGCCGCCACCGCCGCGCTGATCGCCCAGATCAGCGAGAAGATGACTTTCACCGGAATGCCCATGTAATAGGCGGCGAGCTGGTTCTGCGAGGCCGCCTGCATCGCCACGCCGATGCGCGTGTAGCGGAAGAATGCGAACAGCACGCCCGAGAGAACGGCCGTGCCGACGATGATCGCGAGGCTCTCCGCGCCGAGCACGACACCTCCGAGCACGATCTTCTTGCCGGTGAAGGGCGTGGCCAGCGTTTGCGGCTCGGTGCTCCAGATCGCGCCCGCCGCGGCGCGAAAGACGAACCCCAGGGCAATGGTGAGGATTACGACGGCGAATTGCGGCTGGCCGATGATCGGCCGCAGCGCCACGCGGTCGAGCGCGTAGCCGAACCCGGCCATGACGATCATCGTCAGCGGCAGCGCGAGCCAGAAGGCGAGGTGGATCGTCCAGCCCATCGCCCGCGCCTCGACGATGAGCGTCAGCGCCACGTAGGCGCCGAGCATCAGGATGTCGCCTTGGGCGAAATTGACCTGTTCGGTAGCCTTGTAGATGAGGACGAAGCCGAGCGCGATGAGGCCATAAACGCAGCCCTGCGCCACGCCGCCGATCAGCAGCTGCAAAACCTCCAAGCACGTCCTCCCAATGGTCCCGCCCGCGCGGTCCGCGGCCGAAGCGCCCTGTTCCTGGCGCAACTGCGCCGGGTGCGTCCCGGCGTCATGCGATTCAGAATATGATCCGTTTTGGAAATACGCTAGACCCATCGCGCGCCCAATCTTGGCGCGCCAACAAGCACTTGACGGGAGGACGGATGATCCGTTTCGACGGGCGGGTGGCGATCGTCACCGGGGCGGGATCGGGCCTCGGCCGCAGCCACGCCAAGGCGCTGGCCGCGCGCGGCGCCAAGGTGGTCGTCAACGATCTCGGCGTCGACGTCGCCGGCGGCGGCAAGTCGAGCATCAGCGCCGACGCGGTCGTGGCCGAGATCAGGGCAGCGGGCGGCACTGCCGTCGCCAACTACGACAGCGTCAGCGACCCCGCGGCGGCGGCCGGAATCGTAAAGACCGCGCTCGACGAATTCGGCACCGTCGACATTCTCGTCGCGAATGCCGGATTCCTGCGCGACAAAAGCTTCGAGAAGATCGATCTCGTGGATTTCGACGCGGTGCTGCGCGTGCACCTGCAGGGCACCGTCTACGTCGCCAAGGCCGCGTGGCCGGTGATGAAGGCGAAGAACTACGGCCGCGTGATCGCCACTACTTCGGCGGCCGGGCTCTACGGCAATTTCGGCCAGACCAACTACGCCGCCGCCAAGGCCGGCATCGTCGGCTTCATCTTGGCGCTGAAGGAGGAGGGGGCGAAGCACAACGTGCTCGCCAACGTGATCGCGCCGGTGGCCTTCACGCGCATGCTGGCCACGATCGTGCCGCAGCAATTGGAGCAGCGCCTGCGCCCCGAAGTGGCGACGGCGGGCGTGCTCTTTCTCGCCAGCGAGCAATGCAAGGCCACGGGCTGCGTGCTCGAGGCCGGCGACAATCATTTCGCGCTGGCGCGCCTGGTCAAGGCGAAGGGCGCCACTTTGAGCGCCGCCGAAGCGGTGACGCCCGAAGCGGTGGCCGCGCACTGGGCCGAGATATCCGACCTCACCGGTGCCAAGCCGCACGCCAACGCCCACTCCGCCGTCGGCGCGTCGTTCCAGGTGGATGCGTGAAGTAAGAAAGGCGGATCACAGGAGCCGGGGAGCCGGGGGGAAGAGAAGAATTGAACCACGAAGGCACGAAGACACGCAAAAATGGTGTGGCGCGCCGACGGCGCGCAAGAAAGTCCATCGTGGCCTTCGGGTCTTCGTGGGGAAACTGCCCCCCGGCGCC
>CAZUYG010000044.1:0-10789 GCA_964624265.1 uncultured Candidatus Odyssella sp. | reverse complement strand
TAGTGGACGGTGAGCGGGAAGAAATCGACCTCGCGCTTCGGCTCGCGCTCGCCGACGGCCGTGCAGAGCACGGTGGTTTCGCCGAGCGTTGCGAGGACCGCGCCGTCTGCCTGGCGGGCCATGCGGCCGGTTTCGAGGATGAGCTTGCGCCCGCCCCAGTTGATTTCTTCACGATGGACTTGAAACATTCTCTTTCCTTTGCGGACATGATGCGGCTCCGCGCGCGGGCAGCCTTCGGGCTGCGCGCGAGGCCGCGCGGCGTTCGCCCCCATGGGCGAAGCCGTGACGTTGGTTATGAGCCAGCGGGCGGATCCCGCCGGCGCTTACATGGAGGATCGCTGCCTGACCCTCGCCCATCCGGGCGCCTTTAGCGACGAATCTCGAGCCGCTCGATCAATGCCTCGTAGCGCTTCTGATCCTTGCGCTTCAGGAAATCGAGCAGCCGGCGCCGTTGGCCGACCATGAGCATGAGGCCGCGGCGCGAGTGATTGTCTTTCTTGTGGCCTTCCAGGTGGGTCGTGAGGTTACGGATGCGCTCGGTGAGGATGGCGACCTGCACTTCGGGCGCGCCGGTGTCTCCGGCCTTGGGCGCGAACTGCTTGATCACTTCCTGCTTGCGGTCTGCCGTAATCGACATCGGGTTTCCTTTCGAGAGGCTAGAGGTTGAAGAGCCGCAACGGGTGCGCGAGCGCACCGTCCCAAGTCAGCAAAGCCACCGGTTTGCCTTCGGCCATGGCGTAGAGGGTCGCACCCTCCGCCAGGGCGTCGACGACCTTGCGGTTGTCGCTGCGGAGCACCGGCACCGGCCTGCCTTGCTTCAGGCGATCGGCCTCGCGTCCGGTCAGGGCCAGCGCCGGGATGTCGTCCAGCGCGGTCTCGATCGGCCGCAAAAGTGCCAGTAACGAATCGGCGGGGCCGCTGGCCCCGCTCGGGACGGGAATATGGCTCAATTCCTCCAGTTTTGCCAGAGGGACGGCATCGGCCAGCGTGAACGGCCCCACCGCCTCCCGGCGCAGGGCCGAGACATGGCCGACCGTGCCCAGCGCCAGCGCCAGGTCGCGGACCAGGCTGCGGATGTAGACGCCCTTGCCGCAAACGGCCCGGAACTCGGCATGATCCGCATCGGGCATGCCGAGAAGCTCGAGGGCATGGATGGTGACCGGCCGCGACGCCAGCGCGACGGCCTCGCCGGCGCGGGCGAGGGCATAGGCGCGTTCGCCGTCGACCTTGATCGCCGAGAAGGCCGGCGGGCGCTGCTCGATGACCCCGATAAATCGAGGGAGGACGGCGCGAATGCCGGCCTCGTCGGGGCGGACCGGGCTGGTGGCCACCACCCCACCTTCGTGATCGTCGGTTTCCCGCGCCTCGCCCCAAGTCGCTGTAAAACAGTAGATTTTTCGCCCTTCCATGGCATAGGGCACGGTTTTCGTGGCTTCGCCCAAGGCAATCGGCAGGATACCGCTGGCGAGCGGATCGAGCGTGCCGGCATGGCCGGCCTTCTGCGCATCGAAAATGCGGCGCACCATGCCGGTGGCCCGCGTGGCGGTGATGCCCTCGGGCTTGTCGAGCACCAGCCAGCCGCTGATCGGGCGGCCGCGCTTCTTCCTAGCCACGGCTGCGACGCGCGGAGCGCGACCGCTGCCGCGGCTTCTGCGGCGGCGGCGCCAGATCGCGCGCCACGCGCGGGTCGTTGAGCAGCGCGGTCACGCGATCCGAGGCGTCGAAGGTGCGGTCGGCCTCGAAATGGAGCTGGGGCGCGTAGCGCAGGCCTACCGCGCGCGTCACTTCGCCGCGCAGCAGCGGGGCCTCGCGGTTGAGCGCGGCGACGATCAGGTCGCGGTCGCGCCCGGCCAGCGGCATCACGAACACGGTGACGTGCCGGAGGTCGGGCGTCGTGCGCGCCTCGGTGACGGTGATCGAAACGTCGCGCAGTTCCGGATCCTTGAAATGCCCCTCGGCGAAGATCTCGACCAGCGCATGGCGGATCGCCTCGCCCACGCGCAGGTGGCGGCCGGACGAACGTTCGTGATCGTGCGATTTGCGCATCTCTCTGTGGGACCACGCGCCACCAGGCGCGCCCTTCCTTCACGCGTCAGCGAAGTGCGCGGCTGGAGCCGCGCGGTCCCATCGAAGGGCCGCGCGGCCCGCCGATTACAGCGTCGCCGCCACTTCCTCGACGACGTAGCACTCGATCTGGTCGCCCTGGCGGATGTCCTGATAGTTCTCGAAGGCCATGCCGCATTCGAGCCCGGCCTTCACCTCGCGCACCTCGTCCTTGAAGCGCTTGAGCGTGGAGAGCGTGCCCTGGTGGACGACGACGTTGTCGCGCAGCAGGCGCACGCCGCAGCCGCGCTTGACGACGCCTTCCGTGACCTTGCAGCCGGCGACGTTGCCGGCCTTGGTGATCTTGAACACCTCGAGGATCTGCGCGTAGCCGATGAAGCTCTCGCGCTTGATCGGCGCGAGCAGGCCTTCCATCAGCTTCTTCACGTCGTCGGCGATGTCGTAGATGATCGAGTAGTAGCGGATGTCGATGCCGTCGCGCTGCGCGAGATCGCGCGCCTGCGCCGAGGCGCGGACGTTGAAGCCGATGATGAACGCGCCCGACGTCTTCGCCAGCGTGACGTCGGATTCGTTGATCCCGCCGACGCCGGAGAGCAGCACGCGCACCTTCACCTTGTCGGTGGAGAGGCCCTCGAGCACGTTGACGATGGCCTCGGCCGAGCCCTGCACGTCGGACTTCACGACGACGCCGAGCTCCTTGGCCGCGCCCTCGCTGATCTTCGAGAACATCTGCTCGATCGTGCCGCGCGCCACCGCGCCGCGCTCGCGCGTCTGGCGCGTGCGGTATTCGGTGATCTCGCGGGCGCGCGCTTCGTCGGCGACGACCGAGAACGGATCGCCGGCCTGAGGCACGCCCTGCAGGCCCAGAATCTCCACCGGCATCGAGGGGCCGGCCGACTTCACCTGCTCGGCACGCTCGTTGGTGAGCGCGCGCGCGCGGCCCCACTCGTTGCCGGCCACGACGATGTCGCCGACCTCGAGCGTGCCCTTCTGCACCAGCACGGTCGCCACCGGGCCGCGGCCGCGGTCGAGCCGCGCCTCGACGATGGTGCCCTGCGCCTCGCGGTCCGGATTGGCCTTGAGCTCGAGCAGCTCGGCCTGGAGCAGAATCGCCTCCTCGAGCTTGTCGAGGTTGGTGCCCTTCATCGCCGAGACGTCGACGGCGATGGTTTCGCCGCCCATCTCTTCCACGACGATCTCGTGCTGCAGCAGCGCCTGGCGCACCTTCGTCGGGTCCGCGTCGTGCTTGTCGATCTTGTTGACCGCGACGATCATCGGAACGCCCGCCGCCTTGGCGTGCTGGATCGCCTCGATCGTCTGCGGCTGCACGCCGTCGTCGGCCGCGACCACGAGAACCACGATGTCGGTGACCTTCGCGCCGCGCGCGCGCATCTGCGTGAACGCGGCGTGGCCCGGCGTGTCGAGGAACGTGATCTTGGCGCCCGAGGGCATCGTCACCTGATAGGCGCCGATGTGCTGCGTGATGCCGCCGGCCTCGTGCGCGGCGACGTCGGTCTTGCGCAGCGCGTCGAGCAGCGACGTCTTGCCGTGATCGACGTGGCCCATGATCGTGACGACGGGCGGCCGCTCCTTGAGCGTCGCGGGATCGTCGGTTTCGCCCTCGACGCCGGCCTCGACGTCGGATTCGGACACGCGCTTCACGCGGTGGCCCATCTCGGTCGCGATCAGCTCGGCCGTATCGGCGTCGATGCTCTGCGTGACGGTGGCCATCACGCCCATCTTGAACAGGATCTTGACGACGTCGGCGCCCTTCTCGGCCATGCGATTGGCCAATTCCTGGACGCTGATGCTCTCGGGCAGCACGACTTCACGCGACACTTTTTTCCGCTCCTGCGGCTGCTGCTCGGCGTGCGCCTTGCGCTTTTCCTTTTCGCGCGCGCGGCGGAACGCGGCGACGGAGCGCACGCGCTGGATGCCCTCGCCCTCGTCGATGGCCTGATTGATCGTGAGCTTGCCGCGGCGGCGCTCGGTGGGCTTCGGCGAAACCGCCGGAGTCTTCTTCTGCCGGCCGCGCTTCGCCTTCGCCTCGTCCTCGTCCTCCTCCTCGACCGGGGCGGCGGGTGCGCCCGCGGCGGGAGCTTCGGCCGTCGTCGCCGGCGTCTCTTCGGCGCCCGCGGGTGCCTGCGCCTTGACGATCAGGCGGCCGCCCACCTGCTGGGCGGCGAGCTGGCGCGCGAATTCGTCCTGCCGCTGGCGCTCGGCATCGAGCGCCTGCTGGCGGACCTGCTGCTCCGGATCGACCTCCTGCGGCTTCCGGCGCGCCTTCTCTTCCACCGGCGCCGGGGCCTCTTCGGCGACCGGGGCCGTCGCCTCGACCGGCGGCTCGGCCGGCGCGGGCGGCGGCTCCTCGACGACCGGCGCTTCCACGACGGGCGGGGGCGGCGCTTCGGCCAACGCTTCGGCGGCGCGCGCCTCGAGCACGCGCATTTCGGCCGGCGTGTGGTGCTCCTGACGCGCCTTCGCATCTTCGAGCGCGCGCAGGCGCGCCTGCTTCTCGGCATCGGACAGCGCATGATGCGCCTCGCGCGCGAGATCGGGCCCCTGCGTGGGCTTGAACGGACTGGCCTCGGCGCTTTCGGCCTCGGTCATCTCGCCGGTCTTGTCGCCGCGCGTGAACGTGCGCTTCTTCTTGACCTCGACCGACACCTGCTTGGTGCGGCCGTGGGAGAAGCTCTGCTTCACCATGCCGGCATCGACGGTCTTCTTGAGCTCGAGGCGGCCGGGCCGCGCGAGGCTCAGAGGCTTCTTGCTGTCGGTTTCTTTGGTTTCGGGCATAAGTGTGCTGATTCCTTAATGTCGATGGCCGCGCGGCGGCTGCGCGGGTTGTGCCTCGTCGGCGCGGAGGCCTTCGAGGCGCCGGAGTTCGCGGGCGAGTGTTTCTGCGAGACGGCCGGGCTTCACTCCCATGTGGACGATGGCTTCACGCTTGAGCGCCGCGCCGAGTTGCGCGGCGGTCAGCACGGCGAAACGCTCCCCGCCGAAGCGGGCGGCGAGATCGGCCGCATCGCGGCCCTCGCTGTCGGAGGCGGCCAGTAGCAGCGCCACGGCCCCCTGGCCGATGGCGGCCTTCACCTGGTCGCGCCCGACGAACAGCTGATCCGCGCGCCGTGCGAAGCCGATGAGGGCGACGCAGCGCTCGGCGAGCATGCGCGCGAGGCGGTCGGCGAGGTCGGCGGGCGCCTTGGCCGGCGCCCGGAACGCGTGCGCGAACAGGTTTTTCGCGCGCGCCGTTTCCACCGCCGCGCGCGAGGCGCCGACCCAGACACCGCGCCCGGGAAGGCTTTCGGCGAGATCGGGCACGACCTCGCCGCCGGGACCCAGCACGAAGCGCACGAGCCCGGCCCGCGGCGCGCTCTCGCGCGTCGCGATGCAGCGCCGCTCGGAGACTTTCTCCGAACGCCGCGCCGGCTTCGCCGTTTCGGTCATGGCCCCGATCATCGCGCTTATGCCGCCGCTCCTTCTTTCACCGCTTCGGCTTCGGGCTTCTTCCATTCGAAATCGTCGCCGTAGACGCGCTTGCGCGCGGCCAGCAGGATCTTCTCCGCCTCTTCGTGCTTCATCGGGCTCGAGCCGAGCGCGTTGTTGAGCCGGTGCGGCTTCATGTAGTTGAGCATCTCGGCCGTGAGCGCGACCTTGCCGTCTTCCGGCACCGATTTGGCCAGCAGCTTGGCGCGGCGCTCGTCCTTCAGGTGCCCGAATTCGTCGGGCGAGATCCGCGGCGGCGCCTCCATCATGTAGAAGCGCAGCTCCTCGGTGGAGAGATCGGCGAGATCATCCATCGATTTCACGCCGGCCTCGCCGAGCTTGACCAGCCGCTGCGGGTTGAGCTCGTCGATCTCGGCGACCGCGTCTTCGACGCCCAGCGAGCGGCGCTTTTCGGTGAACTCGGCGTCGCGCTTCTCGAGGTAGGCCTGGGCGCGCTCGCGCAGCTCTTCGGCGATCTCCTCGAAGCCTTCGATCGCCGACAGCTCTTCGAGCGGCACGAATGCCACGTCTTCGATGTTGCGGAAGCCTTCGGTCACCAGCAGGTGCGCGATGACTTCGTCGACGTCGAGCGCCTCGATGAAGAGGGCCGAGCGCGTCTTGAACTCTTCCTGACGCCGCTCGGATTCGGCGGCTTCGGTGAGGATTTCGATGTGCCAGCCGGTCAGCTGCGAGGCGAGGCGCACGTTCTGCCCGCGGCGGCCGATGGCGAGGCTCTGCTGGTCGTCGGGCACGATCACCTCGATCGTGCCGGTTTCCTCGTCGAGGACGACCTTCGTCACCTCGGCGGGCGCCAGCGCGTTGACGACGAACGTCGCCGTGTCCTGCGACCACGGGATGATATCGATCTTCTCGCCCTGCAGTTCGGCGACGACCGCCTGCACGCGGCTGCCGCGCATGCCGACGCAGGCGCCGACCGGGTCGATCGAGCTGTCGCGCGAGACTACGGCGATCTTGGCGCGCGAGCCCGGATCGCGGGCGACCGCCTTCACCTCGATGATGCCGTCGTAGATTTCCGGCACCTCCTGCGCGAACAGCTTGGCCATGAATTGCGGATGCGTGCGCGACAGGAAGATCTGCGGGCCGCGCGTTTCCTTGCGCACGTCGAAGATGTAGGCGCGGACGCGGTCGCCCTGCTTGAACATCTCGCGCGGGATGAGGTCTTCGCGGCGGATGATGCCCTCGCCGCGGCCGAGATCGACGACCGTGCCGGACCATTCCACGCGCTTCACGACGCCGTGGACGATCTGGCCGACGCGATCCTTGAATTCCTCGAACTGGTGCTCGCGCTCGGCCTCGCGCACCTTCTGCACGATCACCTGCTTCGCCGTCTGCGCCGCGATGCGCCCGAAATCGATCGGCGGCAGCACGTCGACGAAGGTGTCGCCGACCTTCTTCGCCGCGTCGCGCTTCTGCGCCTGCGCCAGCGTGAGCTGGTTGTGCTCGTCCTCGACCGCCTCGACCACCGTCTGGTAGCGCGCGAGCATCACTTCGCCGTTCGTGCGGTTGATCTTCGCGCGGATGTCGAGCAGCGGCCCGTATTTCGAGCGGCCGGCCTTCTGGATGGCCTGCTCCATGGCTTCCAGCACTTCGTCGCGGCTGATGCCCTTTTCGCGGGCGACGGCGTCGGCGACTTGCAGGAGTTCGGGACGGGGATGGGCGGCGACTGCGGACATGAGCCTTGCTTTGCTTCGTTAGACGTTGAGCGGTTTCGCGCTCTTCAGGAGCGCATCGGTGAGCACCAGCTTGGCGCGTTCGATTTCGGCCAGCGGGAGCGAGACGGAACCTTCCTCGGTTTCGAGCACGACGGTCTCGTTTTCGAGGCCCCGGATCGTGCCGGTGAAGCGGCGGCGGTTGTCGCGCGCGTTCCGCATTTCGACCTTGGCGACATGGCCGGCGAAACGCGTGTAGTCGGCGGCCTTCATCAGGGGCCGGTCGATGCCGGGCGAGCTGACCTCGAGCGTGTACGAGCCCTCGATCGGGTCTTCCACCTCGAGCAGCGCCGAGACGTGCCGGCTGATCGCCGCGCAATCCTCGACGCCCATGCCAGAGCCGTCGCTGCGTTCGGCCATGATCTGCAGGCGGAGCTGGCGCTTGCCGTCGATCTGCACGCGCACGAGATCGTAGCCCATGGCCGTGAGGCTGGGCTCGATCAGGGCGGCAATGCGGTCCGCGAGTGCGTTCATCAAGCTCCGTGCGTGCGAAAAACACCCGGCCGGGCCGTTTCGGTCGAACAAACCGTTTCGGCAAACAAAAAAGGATGGGCCTCCGGCCCACCCTTCCGCGCCAGGCTTTCCCCGGCGATCAGCGGGATGTTGTTGTTTGGGGAAAATATAGCCCTTGGAAGCGGATTCGCAAGGCGGAAAGGGGGGCTGCGTCAGCCCGAATCGCGCCCCGGCCAGCCTAAAACGGCACCGTCATGCCGCGATGCATGCCGTCGGCGTTGATCAGGTCTACCCGCTTCAAACGAATGAGAAAATCGTCCTTTGCCGTGGGCACGAGGCGCCAGGCCACGCGGCCGTGAAAGCTGGTCTGCGCGCCGCCGCGGTATTCCGACATCAGCAGCACCGAGCGGGCCTCGACGACCCCCTCCCCGCCGGCCGGCAGAACCTCGATGTTCGTCACGCTGCGCACGGCGCGGCTTTGCGGAATTTCGGCGTGCATGCGGGGATGGCGCAGGCGGCGGATGCGCGAGGCCATCATCGCCGGGTCGTCGTAGAAGATCGAGACCTCGTGCAGCGGGTCGGTCTGGCCTTCGCGCGCCGGCACCCAATAGACGCCGTCGGGCGCGAACAGCGCCTGCCACTCCTCGAACCGCCGCTCGTCGAGCAGGCGCGCTTCGCGATGGAGAAAGGCCGCGACCGCGGTTGCGGTGGGGGCCGCGTTCGATCCCTCGGTCATGCGGCGCGCGGCATCCGGCCGGTCATGTATTCGCGCCACGTGGCGAACTGGTTGCGCATGGCGAGCTCGCTGTAGCCCGGGCCCTTCATGCCGCCGCGATTGTCGGCCGCGTCGCGGCCCATCCCGCAGCCGAAGCGCAGCCAGCCGGGGGCGTCGGTCATCGCCCGCTGCGCGCGCCCGTAGATTTCGAGATCGTCGGTCAGGATCAGCGAGGCCGGCGAGTTGGCGGCGTTCACGAAGGTGACGGCGGCGCGGTGGTATTCGGGTGGTGCGCCCTTGAGCCGGAAGCAGTAGACATACACCTCCGTGTAGTCGGCGCGCACCGGCACGATCACCTTGATCTGCTGCAGCGCCGATTGGAAGGCGAGCGTGGGAGAGACGACGGCGACGTGTCGCTGCCCCGAGAGGATCGCGTTGGTGCGCGCCTCGCCGTGGCGCGCCCGAAGGGCCGCAAGCTAGGCGCGTTCGGCCTCGGGCGGCATCGGCTGCTGCAGCGGCAGCGCGCCGATATAGCTGTGCCCGCCCGGATAGGCGGCGACGCCGGCCTGCTCCATCCACGCGATGTCGGCGCCCTTGTTCGCGGCCATGATGTCGTCTTCGTCGAGCTCGACGCGCACGCGCTCGTTGGGCCGCGCGGCCGCGTTCGACGATTCGTGCGCGAAGGCGGGGTGCGCGTAGTCCTGCAGATTCTCCATCTGCAGCTTCCAGTTTCCCGGAAACGCGTGGCGGTGCAGGCCGCCCACCGCCTCGACCGCGCCGTCCGGCGCGCGGTCGACCATATCGTCGATCGCGGAGGCCATCGGCCCGAGATACTCCGCGAGGCCCGGCCCCGCAGCGGCCAGCGACGCGAACACGAAGCCGCGATACGAATCGACGCGCGGCACGGTTTGCAGCCCGTGTTCCGCGAGCGGGAAGCCGGGCGCATAGCCGGCGCGCAGCGGCAGGCCCACGAGCCTGCCGTCGCCGGCGAACGTCCAGCCGTGATAGGGGCAGCGGAAGCGCTGGGCGCGCCCGCTCTCGTGCTGGCAGACTTCGGCGCCGCGATGGCTGCACCGGTTGACGAGGGCCTTGATGCCGCCGTCGGCCTGGCGCACCGCGATGACCGGCACGCCGGCGAGGCGCGCGCGCACGAAATCGCCGGGGCCGGCAATCTGGCTTTCGTGGCAGAGGTAGAGCCAGACGCGGCGGAAAATCCGCTCCTGCTCCCACGCGAAAATATCGGGGTCCGTATAGACGCGGCTGTGCACGCGGTCGCCCTGCACCAGCGCGGCGATTTCGCTTTCGGTCATTGCCTATGGCCCTCTACTCCGCGCGAGTCGCAGACCCCGCCTGCAGTTCGCACCGGCCGCTAGCATTGTTCTTGCATCGCCGCCTGTCTAGTCTCGCCGGGCGCAGCCGAGGCTTGTCACGCCGGGACCCGGCCCGTACTGTATACAATTGTATGCGAAAGGATCGAGCGCGCGGGCATGCGAAATTCGGCGATCCGCCACGACAAGGCCGCGGGCGCCCCGGTAGAGGGCGGCTCCGAGAGCCTGCGTGACAGCGTCTATCGCGCGCTGCGCCGCAAGATCAGCTTCGGCCAGCTCGGGCCCGGCGACCGGCTGACGGAGATCAAGGTGGCCGACGCGCTGGCGGTGTCGCGCACGCCGGTGCGCGAGGGCCTGGCGGCACTGGCGCGCGAAGGCCTGCTGGTCCGCGAAGGGCGAAGCTACGTCGTTCCGTCGCTCGACCAGGACGACCTCAACGAAGTGCTCGAACTGCGCTCGCTGCTCGAGCCTTACGCCGTGCAGCGTGCGGCGGAGATGGCGCGGCCCGCCGAAGTGGCCGAACTGGCGCAGGCGCTGCGCGAACAGAAGGCCGCGCACGCGGCGGCCGATGCCGAGGGTTTCATCGCGGCCAACATCCGGTTTCGCGATGCGCTCGTGGGCATGGTGCGGAACCGCCGCCTGCGCCGCGCCATCGCGCTCTACAACGACTATCTGAGCTGCCTGCGCACCTCGTTCCGCGAGCCGCACTGGCGCGCCGTCATCATCCGCAATTTCGAGCAGTTCGTGCGCGCCGTGCGCGCCGGCGACGGCGCCGCGGCCGCGAAGATCTGGCGCCGCCACCTGAGCGAAGGCGCCGACGCGACCGGGCGGGCGTGGCTGCGCCGGCGGAACGGCCATTCTCCGCCCGACCCGCTGCCGAACGAATCGGCGCGCCGCAAACCGCCGGCCCGGAAACCGGGCACTCCGCCGGCGCGGCGCGCATCGCCTAACCCTGCCCGATCGACGACAATCTGAATTGAGAGGGGGAGCTTACATGTTCGCCCAACTGCACT
>CAZUYG010000043.1:0-10950 GCA_964624265.1 uncultured Candidatus Odyssella sp. | reverse complement strand
GCACCGGCGTGCGCGAAACGCCGAGCAGCGCGGCCAGCGGAATCTCCTGCAGATGCTCGCCCGCGGCGAACGCGCCGCCCAGGATGCGGTCGCGCAGGTCGTTGGCAGCATCTTGCGTGCGCGAGGTCATGACCGTCCGGTTACGTTGGGCGCCATTCCATTCGCCGGTAGCATGTATACATCCTCGGCGTCAATCGGCGCAAAATGGGCTTGCATCGGCCGGTTAATGCGGTTCATGTATCCATAGACGCTTTGGGTGTGGATCGCGATGAACGAGGGCGTTGACAGGTCCGCGATGCGCTTCGGCGTCTTCCTGGCCCCGTTCCACGAGACGCGCGAGAACCCGACGCTCGCCCTCGGCCGCGATCTCGATTTGATGACGCATCTCGACCGTTTAGGCTTCGACGAGGCCTGGATCGGCGAGCATCACTCGGGCGGCCTCGAGATCATCGCTTCGCCCGAGATTTTCATCGCCGGCGCGGCCGAGCGCACGCGCCACATCCGGTTCGGAACCGGCGTCGCCTCGCTGCCCTATCATCATCCGCTCGTGCTCGCCGACCGGATGATCCAGCTCGACCACCAGACGCGCGGACGCACGATGTTCGGAGTCGGCGCCGGAGCGCTGCCGTCGGACGTCTACATGATGGGCCGCGACCCGATGCGCGTGCGCGGCATGATGGAGGAATCGCTCGACGCGCTGATGCCGCTGCTGCGCGGCGAGATCGTCAGCGCGGAAACCGACTGGTTCACGCTGCGCGAGGCGCGCGGCCAGCTCCCCTGCTACACGCGCCCGCACCTCGAGGTGGCCGTCGCCGTCACCACCTCGCCGGCAGGCGCGAAGCTCGCCGGAAAGCACGGCGCCGGTATCCTCTCGATCTCGGCGACGAGCGAGAAAGGCTTCGAGGCGCTGGCGACGACGTGGGACGCCTGGCGCACGGTCGCGGCCGAGAACGGCAAATCCGCTGACCGCGCGCGCTGGCGGCTGGTGAGCCCCGCGCACGTCGCGGAAACGCGCGAGCAGGCGCGGGCGAACATGCGGTTCGGCCTGCAGCAATGGGTGCGCTACTTCAACCGGGTCGGCGCCCTGCCGGTCGCGACCACGGGGCAAGGAACAATCGACGAGGACATCGACGCGATGGTGTCGAGCGGTCTTGCGGTGATCGGCACGCCCGACGATCTCATCCGTCAGCTCGACCGGCTCTGGTCGCAGTCCGGTGGCTTCGGGTGCTGGCTCGATTTCGCGCACAACTGGGCCGACGTGGAGGCGACGCGCCGGAGCTACGAGCTGATCGCGCGCTACGTCATCCCGCATTTCCGCCAGTCGAACCGGCAGCGCATCGACGCGCTCGAATGGGCCGCGTCGAACCGCGCCGAGTTCATCGGCCGCCGCAGCGAGGCGGTGCAGCACGAGATCCGGAAATGGAAAACCGAAAAAGGCCTGAGGGAGAGCGGCGCCATGTAGGTGCAAAGGCACATGCTTGACACCTCCACGCCGCGCGACCAAGTTAGCTTAGGTTTCTAAGGAATTTCGCCGCGAGCGAACGACGCCCGAAGAGGCGAACGGACGAAACCAGGGCAGGAGCGACCATGAAGACCGATACCGCCGCGCCGCCGACCGAGCGGCCGCGCATCGCCGAAAGCTTCGATTTCACGCCGCTGCGCGAATCCGATTTCGCGCAGAAGGGCCTGCGCGCCTTCATGCAGTATCGCGATCTCGGGCTGCGCCGCGCGACCGGCGGCCTCATGCGCGCGGAGCACATCCGCGTCATCGCGAAAACCGACATGAAGACGGGGTGGCACTGCCACGATCTCGACTTCCAGTTCGTGTTCGTGCTGAAGGGCTACGTCAAGTTCATCACGGAAGACGGCGAGACGGTCACGCTGCGCGCCGGCGATTGCGCGCACCTGCCCGCGCTCTACCGCCACGACGAGATCGAGTTCGCGCCGGATTTCGAAGTCGTCGAGATCACCGCGCCGGCCGACGTGCGCACGATTCCGGGGCGCGACGCGCCGCTGCCGCCGCGCAACGACGCGAAGGGCCGCGTCTCGCGCTTTGCCGCCAGCTACGACCGGCCCGAGGCCTACAAGGTCGGCGACGGCCCGCGCCAGTTCCTCGCCTATCGCGACGCGGCCGTGACCGACGCCACTGGCCGCCGCGTCAACATCAACGTCGTGCGCAACAGCAAGGCCGGCGACAAGTCCACCGGCTGGCACTACCACACGCTGGCCTGCCAGTTCGTCTACGTGCTGAAGGGATGGTCGCGCGTCGAGGTCGAAGGGCAGGGCGAATTCACGATCCACGCCGGCGACTCGATGACGCTGCCCCACAAGCTGAAGCACGACGTCACCGGCTTCTCGGCCGACTTCACGGTGCTCGAGCTCAACATTCCCGCCGACTATGAAACGATCGCCTGCGAGCCGCCCGGCCGCAAAGCGGCCTGAGCGGACGCGCGCAAACGACACGACCAACAGAAACGAGGGAGGAAACCCGTGCAGACCATCCGAATTGCGGGAGCGGCGCTCGCCGTTCTCGCCCTGACCCAGCCCGCCGGCGCGCAAGACACCTACCGCATTGCCGCCGTCAACTCGGTGACGGGGCCGCTCGGTTTCGCCGGCATCTCCGTCAAGAAGGGCAGCGATCTCGCGATCGAGATGCACAATGGCGGCGTCGTCAACGGCCGCAAGATCGAGATCGTGTGGGAAGACGACGAGACCAAGCCGCAGGTCACCGCGCAGAAGGGCGCAAAGCTTGCGGCCTCCAATCCCGACCTGATGCTGGGATCGGTGAATACCCCGTCCACGCTCGCGCTGATGAAGCTCACCGAACAGCGGAAAATCCCGCATCTGATCACGCTTGGCGGCGGCGACCAGATCACGGGTTCCAACAAGACGGCCTACGCGTTCCGCACGACGATCCGCCTCGACATGGAGAACCGCACCGGCGCCGCCTACGTGCGGCAGATGAAGTTCAAGAAGATCTACGGCGTTTCGTTCGACTATCAGGTGACGCGCCAGCGCTGGGACAATTTCAAGCAGCTCGTGCTCTCCACGACGGAGACGAAAATCGCCGGCGAGAGCTTCAGCCCGCTCGAGAACATGGATTTCTCGCTCATCATCGAGAACGCGATCCGCTCGGGCGCCGACGGCTTCTGGATCGACCTGCCCGGCACGGTCGGCACCGCGTTCCTGAAGCAGGCGGCGCAGGTGAACTTGAAAGGCAAGATGAAGCTGTTCGGGCCGGTGGTCGTTGACGACGAATCGGCGGCCGCGATCGGCGACGGCGCGCTCGGCGTCAGCACCGGCACGCGCTGGCACTGGAGCCTCGACAACGCGGAAAGCAAGAAGTTCACCGAGGCCTTCAAGAAGAAGTACAACGAACTGCCCGACCAATATGCCGGCGAGGCGTATGACGGGCTCGCCTGGTGGCTCGCCCATATCGAGAAGCAGAAGACGTTCGACAAGCAGAAGCTGATGGACACCTTCGCCACCAGCGTCTGGGACAAGTCGATCAAGGGCTCGAAGACGATGCGCGCCTGCGATCACCAGGCCCTCCAGGTCGGCTACTGGGCGGATATCGTTCCCGGCCAGGCCGGCGGCCCCAAATATCAGCTGAAGATCACGGCGACCTATCCGCCGGCGGAGCTGTTCCCGCCGTGCCCCAAGTGATCTGACGGCGCCTCGGACGGCGAGCGGAGCGGCGGCATGTCTGTGGTCGTGATCGGCCTCAGCATCGGCATGCTGCTGTTCCTGCTCGCCGTCGGCCTCACCCTCATCTTCGGCATGCTGGGGGTGATCAACTTCGCCCACGGCGCCCTCTACATGCTCGGCGCCTACCTCGCCTACCAGACCGTGCAACTGACGGGCAGCTTCTGGATCGCGCTGCTCGTCAGCCCCCTGATCGTGGCCGTGCTCTCGGCCGTCATGGAGATGATCGCGATCCGCCGCGTCTACGCGCGCGATCACTTCTATCAGGTGCTGCTCACCTTCGGCCTGATCCTCGTGATCGACGAACTCGTGCGCAGCATCTGGGGGCTGCAGGCCAAGCTGCTGGCCGCGCCGCCGGGGCTCGGCTCCGCCGTCGACATCCTGGGTTCGGACGTCTCCGCCTACCGGCTCTTCATCATCGGCTTCGGGGCCGTCGTCTCGCTCGTGTTCTTCTTCGTCCTCGAGCGATCGAAGTTCGGCATGATCGTGCGGGGCTGCAACAACGACAGCGAGATGGCGGCGTGCCTCGGCGTCAACGTGGCGCGCGTGCGCACCTGGATCTTCGCGATCGGCTCCGGCATGGCGGCGCTGGGCGGCGTCGTGGCCGGCCCGCTCTATCCGGTCGACACGAACATGGGCTTCGCCGTCATCATCGACTGCTTCATGGTCGTGGTGATCGGCGGCATGGGCAACATCCGCGGCAGCCTCGCCGGCGCGCTGCTGATCGGCATGATCCGCGCAATCGGCCAGAGCCAGATGCCCGAGCTCATCGGCGTGCTCACCTACCTCCTGTTCATCGGCGTGCTGCTGGCGACGCCGCAGGGCCTGTTCAGCCGCAAGGCACGGCAGTCGTGAGCAGGCGCGCCTGGCTCCGCATGGCGTGGTGGCCGGCGCTCGCGCTGGCGCTGCTGGCCTTGCCCGCATTCGGCGCCAACGAGCGCGTGCTGCACTTCACCACCTACATCCTGATCTGGGCGATTTTCGCCATCGCCTTCGACATGGCGTTCGGCATGGCCGGGCTGCTCTCGGTGGGGCACGCGCTGTTCCTCGGCTTCGGCGGCTACTGCACGGGCTGGCTCACGGTGCATGCGGGATTGCCGTTCCTGCTCTCGCTGCTGATCGCCTGCGCCGGCGCGGGCGTCCTCGCAATCCTCTTCGGCTTCGTGGCGCTGCGCCTGTCGGGAATATTCTTCGCGCTGACCACGCTGGCGCTCGGCCAGCTCGCGATGATCGCGTCCGACACGGTGCTGGCGCCGATCACCGGAGGGCAGGACGGTTTTCCCGGCATTCCGCGGCCGGAGCTCTTCGGCATCGATTTCCTGAATGCCGGAAATTTCCTCGTCTTCGTGATCGCGGCCTTCATGATCACGCTGGCCTGCGCCGCGCTCATCCGCGCCTCGCCGTTCGGGCAGGTGCTGATCGCGGTGCGCACCAACGAGCTGCGCGCGAGCCAGCTCGGCTTCAACGTGAAGTACTTCAAGATCGGCATCCTCGTGGTGTCCGGCTTCTTCGCGGCGCTCGCCGGCGGTCTCATGAGCTCGCTGCTCTTCTTCCTCAGCTCCAACATCCTGCATTGGAGCGTCTCGGGCGACGTGGTGATCATGGCGCTGCTGGGCGGGTCGGGCACGCTGATCGGCCCGGTGCTCGGGGCCACGGTGTTCGAATCGCTGAAGGAGCTGCTCGGCGACCTCACCGGCCGCTGGCACGGCATCCTCGGCGTGATCTTCATCGTCTTCGTCATCCTGATACCCGACGGCCTGGCCGGCCTCGCGCGCCGCGCGTGGCCGAGGCTCGCACGCCGCAAGAACGCGCCATGACCGCGGCGCTCGAGTGCGCGGGCGTCACGGTCCGGTTCGGCGCCTTCATCGCGATCGACGACGTTTCGCTATCCTTCGCGTCCGGGCGGCTCTACAGCGTCATCGGCCCGAACGGCGCCGGCAAGACGACGCTGATCAACGTGCTTTCGGGGCGCCTCAGCCCCGACAGCGGCCGCGTGCGGCTCGACGGCCGCGACGTCAGCGACATGCCGGCGCACCGGCGCGCGAGCGGCGGCCTCGGCCGCAGCTTCCAGATCACCAAGCTGTTCGCCGGATTGACCGTGTTCGAAAGCCTGCGTCTCGCCGGGCTCGGCCGCTTCTTCCGCTTCCAGCCGTTCTGGCGGCCGGTCGGAAGCTACCGCGCCGTCGCCGCCGCCGCCGACGCCATGCTCGAGACGATCGGCCTCGCGGACCGCCGCGATACGGTGGCCGAGCAGCTCTCGCACGGCGATCAGCGCGCGCTCGAGGTGGGGCTGACCCTGATGACCGAGCCGCGCGTGCTGCTGCTCGACGAGCCGCTCGCCGGCGTCGGCCAGCACGAGATCGAGCGCGCGATCGCGCTGATCGAGCGCGTGCGCGCCGGGCGGACGGTCGTGCTGATCGAGCACAACATGCAGGCGGTGATGCGCCTTTCCGACGAGATCGTCGTGATGGTGCGCGGGCGGGTGCTTGCTTCCGGTTCGCCGGAAGCGATCCGGCGCGATCCGGCCGTGCGCGCGGCGTATCTCGGAGAAGAGGAAGCCGATGCTGTCGCTTGAAAGCATCGACGTGTTCTACGGCAAGGCGCAGGCCCTGCACGGCGTCTCGTTCGCCGTGGGCCGCGACGAGGTCGCGTCGATCATCGGCCGCAACGGCGCCGGCAAGACGACGACGCTCAAGGCGGCGATGGGCCTGCTGCGCTGCGCGCGCGGGCGCCGTTTGCTCGACGGCACCGACGCCACCGCCTGGCCGCCGCATCGCCTCAGCCGCGCGGGCATCGGCTATGTGCCCGAAACGCGCCGGATCTTCGCAAACCTCACCGTGCGCGAAAACCTCGCGATGGGCGCCGTCGCGCACGCGCCGGGCCAATGGAATTTCGGCCGCGTCAGCGAGCTGTTCCCGTTCCTCGGCGAGCGTGCCGACGCGCCGGGCGACGCGCTGAGCGGCGGCGAGCAGCAGATGCTTGCCATCGCGCGCGCGCTGATGGGCAATCCCAAGGTCTTGCTGCTCGACGAGCCGACCGAGGGCCTGGCGCCGCTGATCGTCGAAACGGTGAAGAACGCGATCCAGTCGATCAACCGCCAGGGCGTCGCCATCGTCCTGGTCGAACAGAATCTGCGCGTGCCGCTGGCCGTCGCCCACCGCCAGTTCGTCATGGATACCGGGCGCATCGTGTGGTCCGGCAGCACCGCGGAGCTGCTCGGAAACAAGGCGCTGGTCGAGCAATATCTCGCCGTTTGAAGCCGCCCGCGCCGGCGCCGCAGCAAGAATTTACAATAGAGCCGCGCCGGGATTGCATTACGATGCGGCGTTCCGGCAACGGGCCGGGCGAGGGCGATCGGTTTTGGCGCGGCTGGACCGGGAAAACAGGGCCAAGTTCTGGGTCGATCCGCAGTTGGGCGGCGTGAGCCTGCTGCGGGCGGCATTCCGCACGCTGTCTTTCGCGCCGCACGTCCACGACGAGCTCGTGATCGCGGTGACGGAGCGCGGGGCCGGCCGCTGCGTGACGCGCGGCGTCGCCGATGTCGGCGCCCCGCGCACGATCATGGTCTTCAATCCCGGCGAGCCGCATTCGGGCGGCGTCGCCGGCGAAGCCGGATGGTACTACCGCGGCCTCTATGTGAGCCGGCCCGTGCTGAAGCGCGTCTGCGCGAGCATCGACGCCCGGCCGGGCGCCGTTCCCTATTTCCGGCGCAGCGTCCTCGACGACGGCCCGCTGGTGCAGCTCCTGCTGCGCGCCCATGGCGCGCTCGAGGCGCGCGAGTCGCGCATCGCCCGCGAAACCGAGTTTCTGTCGGCAATTGCCGCGCTGTTCGAGCGCCACGGCGACCATCGTCCGCGGCTCCATCCCGTCGGTCGCGAGAAAGCGCCGGTTTCCCGCGCCGTCGAATACATGCGCGCGAATCTCGACGGCGATCTCGCGCTCGCGGACCTCGCCGGTCACGCGTCGCTCAGCCCGGTCCCCTTCGTCCGATCGGTCCGCAAGGCCACTGGCCTGCCGCCGCACGCCTATCTCACGCAGCTGCGGCTGCACCGGGCGCGGCGGCTGCTCGCGGAAGGGAAAGCGCCGACCGATGTCGCGCTCGCCGTCGGCTTCTACGACCAGAGCCACCTCATCAAGCACTTCAAGCGGGCGTACGGGATCACGCCGGGCCAATTCGCGGCGGCCGTGCATTAAAGAAGCGCCGGGCCGCAGCGTCGCGCCGCTCTCGCGAAGCAAGAACGGCCAATACGCGAGGCACGCCGCGCATTAGAAGTTTTCGCCGGCCGGCCCGATGCGCGCGACGATCGTTCGCGCCCGGCGGCCGAGAGCATGTGAGAGACGATGATGGGCGGCTGCTTCTACCACGAGAATCCCGAGACGCTTTCGCTCGAAACCGAGGTGGTCGCGGCGCGGCCCGGCGCGGTCGCGCTGGCGCGGTCGCCGTTCTATCCGGGCGGCGGCGGGCAGCTTCCCGATCGCGGCGTGCTGCGGTGGAGCGGCGGCGAGGCGGCGGTGACCGGGCTCGAGGACGACGGAACGCGGCTGTGGCACCTGCTCGATGCGCCCGTGGAACCCGCCGGCATCGTCGAGGCCGCGGTCGATCCGGCTTTCCGCGCCACGATGTGCGAGCTGCACACCGATCTCCACATCCTGAATGCGCTGGTCTATCAGGCGTTCTCGGGCGCGCTGGTGACGGGCGTGCAGATGGCGGCGGACGGAACGGCGCGCGTCGATTTCGATCTCCCCGATGCCGACAATGCGCGCCTGCGCGCGCTCGAACCGGCGATCAACGACGCGATCCGGCAGGATCTGCCGGTTCGCGCGGCGCATCTCGCGATGGAGCTCGCCGAAGCGGAGCCCGGCCTCCTGCGCAGCCGGTCGGTGGCGCCGCCGCCGAATGCCGATGGCACGGTGCGCATCGTGGAAATCGTGGGCCTCGATCGCCAGGCCTGCGGCGGCACGCATCTCGCCTCGACCGGGCGCTCGCGCCCGGTCCGCATCTTGAAGATCGACAACAAGGGGCGTCACTTCCGCCGTATCCGGATCGCCCTGCAGGGCATGGGGCCGACATGACTTCATCGAGCGATGCTGCCGGCGCCCGCGCCGACTCGCCGTTCGCCGGGAAGGTGGTTCTCGTCTCCGGCGCGTCATCCGGCATCGGCGCCGCCACCGCGCTCGCCTTCGCGCGGCGCGGCGCGCATCTCGCGCTCGTCGGACGCAACGAAGAGCGCGGGCGCGATGTCGGCCGTGCCTGCGCCGAATGCGGCGTCAAGGCGTCGTTTCTCGCGGCCGACGTTTCGCGTCCCGAGGGCGCGCGCCGCATGGTCGCCTTCGCGCTGGAGACGTTCGGCGTGCTCGATATCGCGTTCAACAACGCGGGATACCAGGAGCCGCGCGCGCCGCTCGCCGATCAGCCCGACGATGCGTTCGACCGGGTCTTCGACACGAACGTGCGGGCGCTGTTCCACGCGATGAAAGCCGAGCTCGGCGCGATGCTCCCGCGCGGCAAGGGCATCATCATCAACAATGCGTCGGTGAGCGGCGTGCGCAATCCCAATCCCGGCCTGTCGCTGTATTCGGCGTCGAAGGCCGCCGCGCTTTCTCTGACGCGGTCCGCGGCGATGGAATACGCGCCCGCCGGCATCCGCATCAACGCGGTCTCGCCGGGCCGCATCGTCACCCCGATGATGCTCGCCTCGAAGATCGCCGACATGGGCGCGGTCGCCGCCGGCCTGCCGCTGCGGCGCATGGGCAAGGCGGAAGAGGTGGCGGAAGCCGTGGTCTGGCTGGCGTCGGACGCGGCCTCGTTCGTCGTCGGCCACAATCTCTGCGTCGACGGCGGATTTCTCGCGCAGTAACGCGGCGGCCTTAGCCACGCGTGCTTTCGCGCCGCCGCCGGCAAATCACGACCACTCGGCAAATTTCGCGCCTCGGCTGCGTCCGATGGCGGGCGCTGGAACGCGTCTGATCGGGGGCCCGCGTACCCCTCAAGCGTGTATCACAGTATGATACTAAGATCATATATTGACAGTGCCGCAGGTGATGCCCTATTCGCGCTCGGTCGGTTCGTGAGGGCGAGGCGGGGCGATGGACGGAGTGCAGGCGCAGGCTCGAGGCAAATCCGGGGCGGCCGCGATCGATGCGGCATTCGGCCGGCGCGCCTACCAGCGCATGCATTTCATCCGCCAGTTCGAGAAGCTCTGCTGGGATCTCAGCGCCGCCCAGCCGCCGGCGATCGCAGGCTCGATCCATCTTTGCGCCGGGCAAGAGGCGGTGCCGGTCGGCGCGGCCGCGGTGCTCGAAGCGCGCGACCGCGTGGTGGCGACCTATCGCGGCCATGGCTGGGCGCTGGAATGCGGCGTTACCGCCTACGAAATGCTGGCGGAAATCTGCCAGCGCGCCGACGGGATCAATGGCGGGCGCGCCGGCTCGCCCTTCGTGATGGCGCCGGCGCGCGGCTTCATCGGCGAGAATTCGATCGTCGGCGCCGGCGTGCCGATCGCGGCCGGCGTGGCGATGGCGCAGCAGGCGCAGGCGACCGGCGGCGTCACGCTGGTGTCGTTCGGCGACGGCGCGATGAACCAGGGCGCGCTGCACGAAGGCTTCGTCTTCGCGGTCGCGCGCAAGCTGCCGGTGGTGTTCGTTCTCGAGCACAATGGCTGGTCGGAGATGACGCCGCTGGCGCGCATCGTGCCGCTCGACCGTCTCGCGCGCCGCGCCGCCGGCTACGGCATGCCAAGCGCCACGATCGACGGCGCGGACCCTTTCGCCGTGCGGGAGACCTTGAAGCAGGCCGTCGAACAGGCGCGGGCCGGGCAGGGGCCGTCGCTGATCGAATGCCGCGTGCCGCGCCTCTGGGGCCACTACAATCGCGACATCGAGCATTATCGTTCGAAGGAAGATCGCGCGGACGCCGAGCGCCGCGATCCCGTCGCCGTGCTGGGCCAGCGGCTCGTCGAAGCGGGCGTCTCCGGCGGCGAACTCGACTCGCTGCGCGCCAAGAACGACGAAACACTCGCGCAGCTCAAAGATAAGGCGCTTGCTGCCGCGAGGCCCGCGCCGGAAACGGCCACGCATCACATCGTGGCGCCGTCGCGCGTTCCCGCCGACCCTGCGCCGGCCGCGGAAGAGATCAAGCCGCTCACCTACATCCAGACCGTGACGGAGACGCTGCGGCTGGAGCTCGCGCGGCGGCCGGATGTGCTGGTGTACGGCGAAGATTGCGGCGGCTCCGGCGGCATTTTT
>CAZUYG010000042.1:6817-10955 GCA_964624265.1 uncultured Candidatus Odyssella sp. | reverse complement strand
AAATCTTCAGTGCAGACAGGTGAAGAAAACGGACTGGCTGGCGGTGTGCGCAGTCAGTATCGAACTCTGCTCCGGGCTAAACTCCCTGATAAACAGGGAATCTGCAGGGAATTTCGCGAAAAGCGACGTGCGTCCGACGATTCGCCAACTGTACGCTCCGGTAGTCGCTGCTACTCTTCTCTTCGTCAGTTTCCTTCTTATCGGAACAGGGAATTTTTGGCTCCCAGCAGCGAATGATTTCGCGTTTGGCGTGGCGTATCGCGGGGAGCCGTGCTGGCAGTCTCCTTTCGAGGATGATCAAAGCGGCGCGATTTCGAATCTCAATCAGATCGGTCACGAGCGCATGAAATCTGTAATTTGGGCATGATCCCGCGCAGAATCTTTCTCTGATTTCGCAGCAAGCCACTTCAGCCGAGCTTCGCCTCAATTGCCCGCGCTGCGGCTCTCAGACGATCAAGTTGAAGCGGCTGACCTCTTCGGATCATTTGCGGCGTCAATCCGGCGATGCTGATTGCGCCGACAAGGGTTCCGGCCGGATCGAACAGCGGAACGGCAAGGGCTGAAACGCCGACCGCAACATCGTCGATCGCGAACTCCCACTTGCGCTTGCGGATGAGGGCGAGCCGCCGCCGCAGGGCTCCCTTGTCCATGATGCTCTTCAGCGTGAGTGCGACGAACGGCTGCGCGAGGCCCCGCTCGACTTCGGCCTCATGCTGCAGCGCCAATAGAAGCTTCGGCGCGCCTCCGCAATTGAGCGGCAGGGTGCCGCCGACGCTCCACCAGCGCACTTCGAGCCCGCGCATGTCGTGGTATCGATCGAGGCAGATCGCGGCGCCGTCGCGGAAGACGGAGAGGAAGGCCGTCATCCGCAGCTCCGAGGCGAGCGCGTCGAGCACCGGCGCCGCGCTGCGCCGCAGATCGGGCTGGTCGGGAACGCTTCCGGCGAGGCGCCGGACGGCCTGGCCGAGGCCGTAGGCCTGCGTGCCGGGGTCTTGCACGACGAAGCCCTCGGCCATGAGCGTCAGCAGGAGGCGCCGCGCGGTCGCCTTGTCGAGGCGCGCCTGCTCTGCGACGTCCTTCAATTCCTGGAGCGGCTTGGCCTCGAACGATTTGAGGATCGCGAGCGCGCGCGCCACGGCGCGCACCGGCGAGCGGCCCGCGCGGGCTTCGGGTCCTCCGGTGCTGCTCATGCTCGCCCTCCGCGGTGGCGCCGATCGTTTCATACCGTGAAATGTATTTTGCACGTTGACACGCGGAAGGCAAACGGTATGAGTCGCGTCAATTCGAAGAGCCGCCGCGCGCGGCCGCCGGGACAGCGGAGGAACACCCGTGACCTTCAGGGTCGGCACGTTTTCAGTGACTCGCATCGAAGAGATGCTGACCCCGGGCTTCCTGCCGGCCTTCCTCTTTCCGCAGTTCGAGGCGTCGGTGCTCGACGAGCAGGCGCAGCTCCGCTCCGCGCGCTTCTGGCACGCCGAGAGCGGGAAGGTGATGTCGAGCATGCATTCGTGGCTGATCCGCGACGGGCGCCACACGATCCTGATCGACACCGGCTGCGGCAACGCGAAAACGCGCGCCCTGCCCGTATTCCAGCGCTTCCACCAGCTCGACCTTCCCTATCTCGAGCGCCTCGCCGCGGCCGGCGTGAAACCCGAGGACGTGACCCTCGTCATCTGCACGCACCGCCACATCGATCACGTCGGCTGGAACACCGTGCTCAAGAACGGCGCGTGGCGGCCGACGTTTCCGAACGCGCGCTACATCTTCGGTAAGCGCGAGTTCGAGCACTGGCGCGCGCCGGCCGGCGGGCTCGCGGGTTTTCCCGAGAACGGCCCTGTGATCGAGGACAGCGTAATGCCCGTCGTCGAGGCCGGGCTGGCCGAGTTCGTCGACGACACCGCGCGCATTCTCGACGGGATCGAGCTGGAGCCCGCGCCGGGGCACACCGCCGGGCAGCTCATGGTGAAGCTCACCTCGGGGCGCGATGCGGCGGTGTTCCCGGGCGACACGCTGCATCAGCCGATGCAGGTGTATCGCCCCCAATGGAACAGCCGCTTCTGCGAGCAGGCGGAAACGGCGCGCGCGACGCGCCGGCAGGTGCTCGACTACTGCGCCGACCGCGAGGCACTACTGATGCCGGCGCATTTCGGCGCCCCTCATTGCGGCCGCATCCGCCGCGGCGCGGACGGCTACGCCTTCGCGCCCGCCGACGACCTGTTGCACTGAGATCCGGAACCGCAGATGGGCTTCACGATCACCGAAAAGATCCTCGCGCGCGCGGCCGGCGTGCCCGCGGTCCGCGCCGGCGACGACGTGTTGGCGAAGCCGGACTTCGTGCTGTCCTACGACTTCCCGGGCTACACCGACGTGGTCTTCAAGCAGATGAAGGAGGACTTCGGCATCGAGAAGGTGCCAGAACCCGAGCGCTTCGGAATCTTCATCGATCACATGGTGCCGGCCGCGACGCCGCAGGAGGAAGAGCTCCACATCGGCACGCGCAAATGGTGCGCGGAGAACAATGTGGCGCTGTTCGAGCGCAAGGGCATCGGCCACCAGGTTTCCGCCGAGGTGGGCTTCGCCACGCCGGGCGCGTTCGTCGTGCATTTCGACGGGCATGTGAGCCAGCTCGGCACGTTCGGCGCGCTGGCGATCGGCATAAGGCGTAACATCCTCGAGGCGTTCGTACGCGAGCGCGTCTCGCTGCGCGTGCCGCAGACGACGCGCGTGGATTTCACCGGCGCACTCAAGCCCGGCGTGATGGCACGCGACGTGTTCCACCACATCGTGCGCATCCTCGGTCCGGCCTCGTGCCGCTTCCAGGTGCTGGAGCTGGGCGGTCCCGGCCTCGCCGCGCTCTCGACCGAGGGCCTGCAGACCGTGACGGGCCTCGCGATGTTCACCGGCGCGGTGACGGCGATCGTCAATCCCGACTCGGAGCGGCTCGCCTACGCGCTGCCGCGCGCGCGCAAGAAGCTCGAGCCCGTTTACAGCGACCCCGACGCGGTGTTCGCGGCGCGGCACACGATCGATCTTTCGGCACTGACGCCCGTCGTCGTCGTGCCGCCAAGCCCGGCGAACACTCGCGAGCTCGCGGAATTCGAGGGCCTCGAAGTCCAGTCCGGCTATCTCGGCTCCTGCGCCTCGGGACGCCTCGAAGATTTGCGCGCCGCCGCCAAGGTGCTGGCCGGCCGCCAGGTGAAGCCCGGCTTCGCGCTCCACATCGTGCCCACCAGCCAGCAGATCATGGCCGACGCGGCGCGCGAGGGCCTGATCGAGACGCTCGTCGCGGCCGGCGCGTTCGTCTCCTCGCCCTCCTGCGACTACTGCTTCGGCCGCATCGCGACAATGACCGCGAAACAGCGCGCGGTCTCCACCGGCACGCTGAACGTGAAAGGCCGCATGGGCAGCCCGGATTCGGAGATCTACCTCTGTAATGCCGCAACGGTCGCCGCTTCGGCCATCGAGGGCCGGATCGCCGATCCGCGCCGCTATCTCTGAGGCGCGCCGCGATGCTTCCCAAGAATCTCCGCGGCCGCGTGGCTTTCATCTTCGAAGAGATCGATTTCGACGTCGACCAGATCATCGGCGTCAAGAACATCAAGATCCAGGACGTGGCCGAGCTCGCCAAGGTGGCGATGCAGGCCTACGACACCGACTTCGCCAGCAAGGTGAAGCCCGGCGATATCCTCGTCGGCAACGTGAACTTCGGCTATGGGCACCCGCACTATCCGCCGATGCGCGCGATGCGCCACCTTGGCATCGCGGGCCTGATCGCCGAGTCGTTCTCGCCCGGCTACTGGCGCGGCGAGGTGAGCATGGGCTTTCCGCAGGTGCCGTGCCCCGGAATCCTGAAGCTCGTCGAGCGCTGGGACGAGGTCGAGGTCGATTGGGCCTCGGAAACCGTCCGCAACCTCACCAAGGGCACCGCCCTTCCCTTCGAGCCGATCGCGCAGGCCGACCGCGATATGATCGCGGCCGGCGGGCTCGTTCCCTATCTCAAGCGTCAACCCGCGGCCTGAGCGCCGCAAGGAGCACGACCATGGCCGCCGGAAAACCGATCCTCCGCCGCCTCATCAAGGAAAAAGGGACCGTCTGGGCCGCGGGCCTGGCGCCCTGAACTTTGGTCGCGCCGGGGAAG
>CAZUYG010000042.1:0-6807 GCA_964624265.1 uncultured Candidatus Odyssella sp. | reverse complement strand
ATGATCAACGACGCGGGCTTCGACGCGCTGCTGACCTCGGGCTTCGGCATCTCGTCGTCGTTTCTCGGCCAGCCCGACGCCGAGCTCTACACGATGACCGAGAACCTCACCGTCGTGCGCAACGTCATCAACACGGTCGACATTCCCGTGATCGCCGACATCGACACGGCCTACGGGAACGCGATCAACGTGATGCGCACCGTTCGCGAGTTCGAGAATGCGGGCGCGGCGGCCGTCATCATGGAAGACCAGGTGGCGCCCAAGCGCTGTCCGGCTTCGTCGAACATGATCGACATCATCTCGATCGAAGAGGCGGTGGCGAAGGTGGAAGCCGCGGTAGGCGCCCGCAGCAATCCCGAAATGCTCGTCATCGCGCGCACCGACGCCGTGAGCGAAGACGAAGCGATCCGCCGCGCCGTCGCCTATGTGAAAGCGGGCGCCGACATCATCCAGCCGATCTCGAAGTGCTTCAAATCCATTGCCGGCCTGCGGAAGCTGCGCGCGGCCTGCGGCGTGCCGTTGTCGCTGCAGCTCCTCGGCTGGCTCGAGCGCGACCTGAGCCGCGCCGAGATCGAGGAGGTGGCCGGCATCGCCACCTTCCCGCTCGTGCCGCTGATGAGCGCCGCCCATGCGATGCGCGAGAACCTCAAAGTGCTGGCGCGCGACAAGTCGTCGAAAGCGCTGCCGCTTGCGGTCATGGATCACAACGCGTTTTCGGTCTTCATCGGGTTCCCGAAGATCGAGGAGCTGCAGAACAAGTATCTCAGATTCCTGCCGTCGAGAGCGGCGGAATAAGCGAAGACAAGACACAAACACCGGGAGGAGAACGACCATGATCACGCGACGCACATTCGGACTGAGCGCCGGCGCGCTGGCGCTCGGCGCAACGGCGGGCAAGGTGCTGGCCCAGGACAAATCGGCAGTGCGCATCGCCGCCATCGCGCCGCTATCGGGCGCGGGCGCGTTCGACGGCCAGCTCGCCGTGGAAGGCATGCAGGCCATGGCCGCCGTCATCAACGGCAAGGGCGGCGTGCTGGGCGGGCGCAAGATCGAGCTCGTCACCTACGACGACAAGGGCGTGCCGGAGGAAGGCGTTTCGGCGGCCAAGCGCGCGCTCGAGCAGGACAAGGTGGACCTCATCGTCGGCGGCTGGTTCAGCGCCGTGGCGCTCGCGCAGAAGGAAGTGACGCGCGACAAGATCATCAACGTGATGACCTCCTCGCAGCACCCGAAGGTGACCGAGGAGGGCCACAAGTATCTTTTCCGCCTCAACGCCACCTCGACGATGATGTCGGACCGCTACGCGAAGTTCATCTGCGAGAAGATGAAGCTGAAGTCCGTGGCGTTCATCACGATCAACGACGATTACGGCCGCCTCGAGGTCGAGAACTACCGGAAGCTGCTCGGTGCGTGCAACATCCAGGTGAAGGGCAACGAGTTCTACAATCGCAATGACACGGATTTCACGACCGCGCTCACCAAGCTGCGCAGCCTGAATTCCGACGCGATCTACGTCTCGGCGATCAACACCTCGCAGGGCGCCACGATCTACCGGCAGATCCGGCAGAGCGGCTACAAGGGCACGATCATCGCCTCGGCCGGCAACATGAATCCAAAGCTCGTCGAGCTTTCGGGGCCGGCGCTCGAGGGCGTTTATTGCGTCTCGCTGTTCGCGCCCGACACCGACAATGCCTCGGCCAAGGCGTGGATGGCGCAATATGGCAAGATGTTCAAGAACGAGCCGTCATTCATCGGTTCGCTCGGCGCGCAGGCGGTCGAGGTTCTCGCCGGCGCGATGGACAAGGCCGGCGGCGCGCGCGAGTACGACAAGATCGCCGCGGCGTTGAAGGGCCAGCCCTGGAAGACCCTGCTCGGCGAGATCACCTTCGACGGGAAGGGCCAAGCCCTCCAGAACATCTATCTCATCCAGGTGAAGAACAAGAAGATCGTCAGCGCCAGCTAGCACTGGCCGGAATGGGCGGGGGCCGCGACGGCCCCCGCCCCCGCTCGCGGATTCGGGGCGATGGACAGCGACGCCTTCGCACAGTTGGTCGTCTTCGCGCAGCAGGTCGCGAACGGCCTCGCCAACGGCATGGGCTACGTGCTCATCGCGGTGGGGCTCACGCTCGTCTTCGGTGTGCTGCGCATCGTGAACTTCGCCCACGGCGAGTTCTACATGCTCGGCGCCTACTTCACCTACTACGTGACGTCGCTCGCGGGCATCGACTATCTCGGCGCGCTCGTGCTGGCGACGCTCGCCGTCGCCGCGATCGGCATCGTCGCGAACCAGTTCTTCTTCCGCCCGCTGCGCAAGGAGCACGAGTTCACGATCCTGCTCTCGAGCCTCGGCCTTGCGCTGCTGATGGCCAACGGCGCGGAGTATGTGTTCGGGGCCGATCCCAAATACGTACCGACGCGTTACGCCGACGAGACGGTCGAACTCGGCCCTATCGTCGTCACGCAGCAGCGCCTGCTCGTCATCGCAGTGGCGTTCGTGATGATCGCCGCCACCTACTGGTTCATCCGCTATACGCGCATGGGCAAGATGATGCAGGCGACGGCGCAGAACCCGGAGGGCGCGCAGCTCACCGGCATCAATACGGGCTTCGTCCACGCCTACACCTTCGCGTTCGCCTGCGGCCTCGCCGCGCTTTCCGGCGCCTTGGTGGGCCCCACCGCGATGCTGACGCACACGGTGGGCGACTGGGCGGTGCTGAAGGGCTTCATCGTCGTCGTCATGGGCGGCCTCGGCAGCGTCACCGGCGCGCTGTTCGGCGGCATCCTGCTCGGCGTCGCCGAATCGCTCGGCGGCGGCTACGTCTCGCTCGGCTTCAAGGACGCGATCGGCTACGCGATCATCATCCTCGTGTTGCTCTGGCGGCCCCAAGGTCTGTTCAGCGCCGGATCAAGCCGGCGATGACCCCCGCGCCGCGCATCCAGGCGCTCGGCGCCGTGGCGGTTCTCGCCGTGCTGCCCTGGCTCACGGGGAACGCGTTCCTCCAGCACATGATGGTGCTGTGGGCGATCTACGCGCTCCTGGCCCTCAGCCTCAACATCATCGTCGGCTATCTCGGCGAGCTGAGCTTTGGCCACGCCGCCTTCTTCGGCATCGGCGCCTACACCTCGGCGCTCCTCTCGATGCAGTGGGGCATACCGGTTTGGCTCGGGCCGTTTCTCGCCGCGATCGTCGCAGGCGCGTTCGGGCTCGTCATCGGCTTCGTGGCGCTGCGCATCGTCGGCCCGCAATTCGCGATCCTGACGCTGGGCTTCGGCGCCATCCTGCACACGATCACGAACTACTGGGTCGACCTCACGCGCGGGCCGATGGGAATCTCCAACATCACCCCGTTCTCGCTCGGCCCCGTCGCGCTCGATTTCACGCAGGCGCGCAACATGTATTACGTCGCGCTCGTCTTCCTGATCTGCGTGATCTACATCTGCCACGCGCTGGTGACGAGCCGCCGAGGCCGCGCCTTTATCGCGGTGCGCGAGAACCCCGCGCTCGCCGCCTCGATCGGCATCGACGTGTTCGCCACGAAGCTGCACGGCTTCGTCGTCGCCACGGCCATCGCCGGCGCCGGCGGCGCGCTCTATGGCCACTATCTCCGCGTGATCACGCCCGAGCTGATGAGCCTGCAATACGTGGCGGCGCTGATCATCATGGTCATCGTCGGCGGCAAGGGCACGATCGTCGGCCCGCTGATCGGCGCGCTCGTCTATGTGAGCCTGCTGGAGTTGCTGCGCGCCGCGGGCCCGCTGCGGCTCGTCGTGTTCGCGGCGCTGCTGACCGCCTGCGTGATCTTCCTTCCCGGCGGCCTGGTGAGCCTGTGGCGCCGGCTGCGCGAGCGCCGCCTCGCGCCGGAACCGGCGGGGGCAAGCGCATGAACGCGCTTCTCGAGACGCGAAGCCTCACCCGTGCGTTCGGCGGGCTCGTGGCCGTCAACAGCATCGACATGCATGTGGGCGAAGGCGAGATCGTCGGCCTGATCGGCCCCAACGGTGCCGGCAAGACCACGCTGTTCAACCTTCTCGCCGGCAGCATGGAGCCGAGCTCGGGCGCCGTCCGCTTCGCCGGGCATGATTGCACCGGCTTCCCCGCGCATCGCATGGCGCGCCTCGGCGTCGCGCGCACGTTCCAGATCACAAGCCTGTTTCCGGAGCTGAGCGTCGCCGACAACGTGCGCGCGGGCACGTTCCGCACGAAGAGCAGCGGCTGGGCGGGCGCGCTGCTCCGCTCGCGCGCCCATGCCGAGGAAGAACGCGCCGTGAGCGAGCGGGTGGACGAGATCCTCGCTTTCGTCGGAATGAGTGCCCGGCGCGACATGCCGGCCAAGGCGCTGCCTTACGGCGAGCAGCGCAAGCTCGAGATCGCGATCGCGCTGGCGGCCGAGCCGCGCCTGCTGCTGCTCGACGAGCCGGCCGCCGGCATGAATCCCGACGAGGGCGCCAAGCTCGTGCAGATGATCCGCTCGATCCGCGACCGCGGCATCACCGTGCTGCTCGTCGAGCACCACATGCGCGTGGTCATGGGCGTCTGCGACCGCGTTGTCGTGATCGGCAGCGGCCTCAAGGTGGCCGAAGGCGTGCCCGCGCAGGTCGCCAACGACCCCGAGGTGATCCGCATCTATCTCGGGCGCGAGAAGATCCATGCTTAAGGTGCGCGGCCTGCGCGTCCGGTACGGCCAGCGCGAAGCCGTGCATGGCCTCGATTTCGAGGTGGGCACGGGCGAGATCGTGACGCTGGTCGGCTCGAACGGCGCGGGCAAGACGACGACGCTGAAGGCGATCTCCGGCGTTTTGCGCCCCTCCGGCGGCACGGTCGAGTTCGAGGGCAAGCGCATCGACGGGCTGCCGCCGCACGCCATCATTGCGCGCGGCATTGCCCACGTGCCGGAAGGCCGGCTGTTGTTCAAGGACATGACCGTGCTCGAGCACCTCGAGCTCGGCGCCATACGCGCGCCGCGCGATGCGCCGGCCTATCGCGACCGGGTCGAGCGCGCGTTCCGGCTTTTCCCGAAGCTCGAGGAGCGCAAGGACCAGCGGGCCGGCACGATGTCGGGCGGCGAGCAGCAGATGCTGGCGATCGCGCGCGGGCTCATGTCGGCGCCGAAGCTCCTCATGCTCGACGAGCCTTCGCTCGGCCTGGCGCCGATCGTCGTCGATACGCTGGCCGACGCGATCCGCAGCCTGCACGAGGCTGGTATCGTGATCCTCCTCGTCGAGCAACGCGTCGACATGGCGCTGCAACTGGCCGACCGCGGATATGTCGTCGAAACCGGCCGCATCGTTCTCGAGGATCGGGCCGATACGCTGCTGGCCGATCCGCGCGTGAAGGAAGCGTATCTCGGTGTGTGAGCGGGCTGGAGACCGGAGCGTGCGATGAACGAGTTGCGGCCGAAGAACCGGGCCTATCAGGGTTATCACAAGCGCGAGATTCCGCGCGAGGACGAGCGCCTCACGCACGCCGGCCCCGGCACGCCGATGGGCGAGCTGATGCGGCGCTACTGGCAGCCGGTCTGCCTCTCGTCGCAGCTCGCCGACCTGCCGCTCGCGCTCCAGATCATGGGCGAGGAGCTCGTCGCGTTCCGCGACGGCCGCGGTCGCGTGGGCGTGCTCCATCGCCATTGCACGCATCGCGGCGCGTCGCTGGAGTTCGGCCGCATCGCCGAGCGCGGCATCCGCTGCTGCTATCACGGCTGGCACTTCGATGTGGACGGCACGGTGCTCGATACGCCCGGCGAGCCGCCCGGCAGCTCGATCAAGCATAATGCCTGCCAGGGCGCCTATCCGGCGCGCGAAGCGCACGGGCTCGTTTTCGCGTATCTGGGCCCGCCCGATGCGGCACCCGAATTTCCGGACTACGACACGTTCCACCTGCCGGACGTGGAGCTGGTGCCCTACTCGATTCGCCACGACTGCAACTGGCTGCAGGTGCACGAGAACCTCCTGGACCCGCTGCACGCGGTGTTCCTGCACAGCCGCATGGGCGCGATCCAACTCACCGAAGCCTGGGGCGAAATGCCGGTGACGGAGTGGCTCGAGCTCGGCGACCGCGTGTGCTACGTCGCCTCGCGGCGCATCGGCGGCAATGTGTGGGTGCGCTTCAACGAAGTGGCGACGCCGAATTTCGGGCAGGTGGGCGGCTTCTGGGAGGACGGCCTCGCCGAGACGTTCTTCCAGCGCGTCGGCGCCACGCGCTGGACCGTGCCGAACGACGACCGCACCTCGACGATCTTCGGCCTGCGCCATTTCAGCGAGGAGCTCGAGGCCAAGGGGATCGGGAACAAGGCGCTCGTCGGCGTCGAGAGCCTGGACATCTACGGGCAGACCGGCCACCGGCCCTACGCGGAGATGCAGCGCAACACCGGGGATTGGGAGGCCGAGGTTTCGCAGCGGCCGATCGCCATTCACGCGCTCGAGCATCGCGGCACCACCGACCGCGGCGTCGTGCTGCTGCGGAACCATCTGCTGCGCGCGCTCGGCGCGCCGCCCGCGCCGCCTCCCGCCGTGGGCGGGATCGTGCCGACCTACACGAGCAACACGGTCGTGAGCGTTCCCGCGCCGCCCGGCGCGGACGACCGCGCGCTGCTGCGCGCCGTGGGCCGCAAGGTCACCGACATCGTCGCGGGCGGCAACCAGCTCGATCCGCGCGAGCGCCCGGCGATCATCGCGATGCGCCTCACGGCGCTGCGCGGCATGAAGCTCGAGGCAGGCGAGGCGCCATGATGCAGATTCTCCCGCTCACGCCGGCCCTGGGGGCCGAGACCCGCGGCGTCGACCTTGCGCGATTCGGCGCCGACGAGGCCG